>DATDHA010000001.1:0-3344 GCA_036521815.1 Alphaproteobacteria bacterium
GTCCTTTCAAGGTGGCGACGAGGTGCGAAATATACGCCTGTTCCCAAGCGGGAGCAAAGCGTCGGCCGGATCCACGGTTTCCCTTTGCCGGCACTCTGAGATACCATTCATTGAAGGCGGGTGCATGAAGACGGGAGCGACGTCATGAAGATCATGGTTAACGGGTGGGCGAAGGCGGTTGCATCGGTTGCGATCGGCCTCTTGGGCTCGGTCGCGACGACAAGCAGTTCGGATGCGGGGCACGCGACGAGCCAGTTCATCGTGCAGCCCCTCGCTCAGAACTTCTTGCCACCGCGGGGCTACGGACCGCCAAGCGTGCCGCGGAGCGGCCAAAGCTTCGTCCTGGTTCCGCAGCTTTTGGATATGACGGCCTTTCGGCAGCCGTTCCGCGCCGTGAACCCCAACCGCCCGCCCTTCTTGCAGCATAAGATGGAGGCCCGTCTCGTCGTGGTCGGCCGCACTGCCCATTCCGAAAGCGGGGTGCTGAGGTCAGACGCGCACCTCTTCGTGATCGGTGGCAGCTTCAAGGACGACGATCGACTGCGCCATCCCGGCGAGGGCGTGCGGGAGGGCGGCGTGACCGTGCTGCGCGCGGCGTCTCCAAAGGTTTAGTGGCGCACCGACACGCGTTCGATCGCTTGACCGAAACGACCTCCCCCGCCATTCTCCGGCGGCTTTGAGAGGCAAGAAAGTAGGTCGAGCGATGGCCGAGCGGGTCGAGTGCGTGGTGATCGGCGCCGGCGTCATCGGTCTCGCGATCGCGCGGGCGATGGCGATGCGTGGGCACGAGGTCGTCGTGCTCGAGAAAGCGCACATGATCGGCACCGAGACCAGCTCGCGCAACAGCGAGGTCATCCACGCGGGCATCTACTATCAGACCGGCTCATTGAAGGCCAAGCTGTGCGTGCAGGGGAAGGAGCGGCTTTATCGCTACCTTCCCGAGCACGGCGTGAGATACAGCAGGGTCGGCAAGCTCGTCGTCGCGACCGAGCCGGATCAAATCCCCGCCCTCGAGCGCCTCGAGAAGACGGCCGCGGAAAACGGCGTCATGGACCTCGAATGGCTGACCGAGCAGCAGGCGACGGAACTCGAGCCCGAGCTCAATTGCCACGCAGCACTGCTCTCGCCTTCGACCGGAATGATGGACAGCCATGGACTCATGCTCGCCTACCAGGGCGAGGCGGAGGATCACGGCGCCATGATCGCGTTCAATAGCCCGGTGGTCGCCGGTTGGATCGAGCGGAGCGGGTTCCTCGTCGAAGTCGGCGGCGAGCAGCCGACCCAGATCGCCTGCGACATCCTCATCAACAGCGGAGGCCTCTGGGCGCAGGAGATCGCCCGCACGATCGAAGGCATCCCGCCTGAGACAATCCCGCGGCGCTACCTCGCCAAAGGGTGCTATTTCACGCTCGCCGGCAAGCCCCCCTTCAAGCGCCTCATCTACCCCGCACCGGAAGTGAAGTTCGCGAGCCTTGGCCTTCACGTCACGGTCGATCTCGGGGGCCAGGTCCGCTTCGGCCCCGACCTCGAGTGGGTTAACGAAATCGACTACGACATTCCGGCGGACCGTGCGGCCAAGTTCTACGAGACGATCCGGCACTACTATCCCGGGCTCAAGGATGGGACCCTCCATCCCGGCTATGCCGGTGTGCGTCCAAAGCTCCAGAAACCCGGCGGGACGCCCGAGGATTTCCTGATTCAGGGCCCCGCCATGCATGGCGTGCCCAATCTCGTGATGCTCTACGGCATGGAATCGCCCGGCCTCACGTCCTCGCTGGCAGTTGCGGATGAGGTCGTGCGCCGGCTCGACGGAGCGTAAATTATTCCATTCCCAAATTATGCTTCATTCTTTCCTATTTCCCGCCAAGAGACTGTATCATATTGAGCGTTGCCCTCAGGGGGCGTAGACTCGCCTCCATCTGACGCAAGCGGGGAGATGGGACTATGGGCGCCACGAGATCGCGCGCAGAGGATTTGGCACGGCGTGTCGCAACACCGCCGGCTGGTTCCGAGCGGGCACCTTCGCCCGAGCAGATCCTGTTCGGTGCAACGGAACCGCCAGCCTTTCCGAAGGACAATATCTTTCCGATCGAGTGGCACACGGACACGCCGAAGCTCCTGAAGCTCTATGACGCATCGCGCGAGCAGAGCTGGTTTCCCAATAAACTGGCGTGGGACACGCTCGATCCGAAAGCCTTCACACTCGATCAGCGCTATGCGATCGCCTACTGGTTCGGGCTCCTCTCGGTCTTCGATAGCTCGGGTCCCGCGGTGTTCGCGCGCGCGATGATTCACACCTACGAAACCCACGCCGAAGACCCCGTGCGCAAATGCTTCTTCCTCATCACGCGCGACGAGGTGAACCACGAGGAAGTCTGTCAGCGCGTCATCGAGATCCTGACACCCGGCGGTCCGCTCGATTTCGTGCCGGAAAGCCCGCTCGGCAAGCTCGCCCAGAACAATGTGAAATGGTATTTCCACAACGGTGCGCGCTATTGGGAAGGCTTCAAGGGCGGGGTGCATCGCCATCCGCTGCCGATCCTTTTCACCTCCTTTCTCATGGGTGAAATCGCGTCCTCGACCCTCTTCCAGCAGATGCACCAGAAAACCACGATCCCCGTGCTGAAGGACGCGTTCCGGCGCGTCGGGCAAGACGAGGCGCGGCATCTGCGCATCTGCCTCACGTTGCTCGAAAACGTCCTGCCGAAGCTCACGCCCGAGCAGAAGTCGACCATCACGAAGCAGATTCGCGCGGGCTTCATCTTTCTCTCGGGCATTCTCTACGAGCCGCCCGAGCAATTTTGGGAGCTGCCGGACACTTGGCGCCCGGCCCATCGCCTGCTCGAGGAGACGGCGCGCGAGGCCGGGCTCGGCATCCTTACGAACGAGGAGCGACGCGAGAACTGGCGCGCGTCGCTTTTGCGCATGAAGGGTGTGGTCGAGCCCCATGGCATCGGTTTTCCCGCGATCCCTGAGATCGGCATCTCCGGCGAGACGGTGGCTTTCGATCCGGCTGATATCGTGCCGGTGTTTTGAGGAAGTAACCCCCTAGTTGCCTCTCATCAGGTTACGTCGCTATCGACAGGGCTTGAAAACCCGCACTTTCCCTTCAGCGCTTGTGCCGGCTCCGCACTGCCGCTAGTGTGGCTAGTCCGAAATTCGCCACATCTGGGTGCGGGACCGTGAGCGAATTTCGGATTCACAGCCACACTAGGGTCCAGACTCATAAAATCCACCATACGATAGCCGCAACGAGGCAGACGGCTGCGAGGAAATTTCGCGCCAGCTTGTCGTAGCGGGTGGCGATACGCCTGAAATCCTTGAGCCTGCAAATCGCGTTCTCG
>DATDHA010000002.1:0-4760 GCA_036521815.1 Alphaproteobacteria bacterium
CCTTCTGACGCCCGATGATATTGGGGGTGCGTTCGGGTCTGACCCGGCTATGCTTCAGCCACGGGCACGCCAAAATGTCGTCGCTGAAATGGGGTGGTTTGCTGGCAAGCTGGGACGAAGTCACGTATGCGTACTAAAGAAGGGCGCAGTTGAAGTACCGTCAGACTTCGCAGGTATAGGTTACACAGAGATGGACGACAGGGGCGCGTGGAAGATGGAGCTTGCCCGCGAGCTCGAAGCAGCGGGGTATGAAATCGATTGGGCGAACGCGATGGGGCGATCTTGAGGATGAGGCACGCGGTCTAGGGAAAGCGCCGACTGTACGCGTCGCATATTTGTTTGCTCGATCATCGAGTAGTAGGACGGTCGATTGGCTAGTGGCAGCCCGTCGCGGTTCAGGCGGCGGGAGGGGTATCATCGCCACTCCCACTGGGTACCTTGAGCTTGCTGCGTCGATGGTTCACGTCCGCGCGGAACAATTCCCCGCAAGGCGGAACAGGCGAAAGGAATGAGCGGCACCCGCACGCCGTCTCGGTTGACGGTGCCGGTCACCCACTCTCGCCATGCGCATTTGGCGGCGCTGCACTTACGCCGCCTCTGCACGTGCCGCATCGATCTCGCGTTCCACCTCATCGGCGGTCAGCGTCCCCTGCCTGAGGAGCAGGTTTGCCACGCGCTCTACTGCCGCACGGTGCTCCCGAATGATGTTACGTGTTGTCTTCCGTAGGCGTCGCTCCCAGTGGTCCATGTCGGCGCCAGCGCCGAGCAGCTTATCCAACATGGAGGCGATTGTCCGTTGATCTTCGCTGTCGCCACCCGAGTAGTGCCCGAGACATTCCTCCTCGCCACCTGCCCCGCCATGCAGACGAGTATCCAGGCGTACCGCGCAATCCCGTCCGTGCAATGGTCCTTCCCTTGATCCAACCACTTTTTGAGAATGCGACCGTGGCCGACGATAAGCGTGTGACCGGCAGAATCGTGATCGGGTTCAATCGTGACATGACCACCGAGCGCACCGATGAGTGACGCCACGACGGCGTGCCACGCTTCATGAAACGCCAATCTGTGCCGTTCGCTTGTTCTCGGCCCGACTTTGGAGCGGTCACTCATGATCCTTGCGTCTTTTCACCCTGGTTCGGCGAAGTGCGTGCCGTTTTACGCCGCATCAACGGGCGTTGACTCCTTCGCCCGCCTCATGATGCGGCGTTGTGCCTGCGCTCACCCTTGAGCGGTTTTTCGGGCTCGTCATCTTCCGCCTCATTCATCAACTCTTGGGACTGCTCTGCCACCCTGGTATCGCTTGTCGGCTCGTCCACATGCCTGCGTCCGCAATCCTCAAGGTTGGCGATATGGGCGGGAGCCACGTCGTGAATGAGGCCCTCGTCGTTGCTCGCCTATTGGAGCGGACAGGCGCAAGGTCAACGCTGCCAGATCGGCAGTGCCCAAAGACGCCCACCACACTCAATGTGGCCGTATAACGGGGCCGCTCACATCAACACATTGACGAAAATCGGCACTCTGCAAATTGCGGCGGGGGCGCAAGCGTTCGTGCCAATGCGATCGAAGGTCCTTTAGCTTTCAGGCAATCTATCACGCAGATGTTGAGCCGCAAGAGTTGCCCTAATAGCGGATGAAAATACAGGGTGAAAAACCGACAGCGACAGCTCGCAAAATCGCTCCGAACTATGACGGTTCTCTATGACGGTTGGCGCTTAGTTGTGTACAGTAATTAATTGATATTTATATATATATAGCATATGGCGACCCCTACGGGATTCGAACCCGTGTTACCGCCGTGAAAGGGCGATGTCCTAGGCCTCTAGACGAAGGGGTCGTCGGCGGCGAGAGGTAGCGTTTCCCGCACCCGATGGCAAGTATTTGCTCGGCTATCGCAACGCTTCAGCACCCCGCGCCCGCCCCAACTCTTCAGCACCCCTCGCCCGCCCCAATTGCTTCAGCACCCCTCGCCCATCCCGAGGGCTCTGCATCCCCGCCCCGCGCCGATGGCCGCCACCCGCTAGGCCGACTCCGCACCGTCATTGACGATGAACTGAACCCCCTCCGGCCCGGCCCAACTGTCGGCGCGAAGATGGCCGGCGAGGTGGAGTGGTGTTGCCGGCCTGCGCATGAGGGCTTGGCCGAGCGGGGTGTCGAGGCTGCGGAACGCAATCGCCTTGAGCCGTCCGCCACCGGCATCGGCGAGGATCGCGCGCACATGGCCGTTGCCGACCGGCTCGGCGCGCACGACGATCGCATCGCACAGCACGAAGGTCGGCTCCGCATTGCCCGAGCCGAAAGGCTGAAGCTTTTCCAAAAGCTCGACGAGGCCCCGGTTGGCCGCCAGGAGGGTCAGCGCACCATCGATGGAAAGGGTCGGTGCGATCCCCTTATCCGCGATCTCGCCGCCGATGCGTGCGTCGAGGAAGGCGTGGAGTGCGTCGAGCTTCTCCGCCGCGACCGTGAGGCCCGCCGCCATCGCGTGCCCGCCGCCGTTGACGAGAAGGCCCGCCTGCTTTGCCGCGATCACGGCCGCCCCCATATCCACCCCGCTCACCGAACGGCCCGAGCCCTTGCCGACCCAGCCGTCAAGCGCCACCACGAAGGCCGGGCGGTTGTAACGCTCCTTGAGGCGGCTCGCGACGATGCCGATGACGCCCGGATGCCAATCCGCGGCCGCCGCGAAGGCGATGGCACCGTTCGGCATCGCCTCGACCGTCGCGATCGCCGCTTCGAGCACCCCGGCCTCGATCGCCTGGCGCTCCTGGTTGTAGCCGTCGAGGCGCTTGGCGAGCGTCGCGGCCTCGGCCGGGTCCGGTGTGGTGAGGAGCCTTGCGCCGAGATCCGCTTCACCGACGCGCCCGCCCGCATTGACGCGCGGGCCCATGAGGAATCCGAGGTGATAGGCGCTCGGCCGCTCGTCGATCCGTGCTACGTCCGCCAACGCGGCAAGGCCGGGGTTGGCGCGCCGCGCCATGACCTTGAGACCCTGGGTCACGAGTGCCCGGTTGACACCCGTAAGCGGCACCACGTCGCAAACGGTGCCGAGGGCGACGATGTCGAGCCATTGCATCAGGTCCGGTGCCGCGCGCGTGCGGTACCAGCCCGCATCGCGCAGAACCTTGTTGACCGCGACCGCGAGAAGGAAGGCAACGCCCACGGCCGCGAGCTGGCGATGGGGGCTTTCCTCGTCGAGCCGGTTCGGGTTCACGATGGCGACGGCACGCGGCAGGCGCGGCTCCGCCACGTGATGATCGACGACGATGATCTGGAGGCCCGCTTCGGCGGCGGTCTCGAGCGGTTCGAAGGCGGCAGTGCCGCAATCGACCGTGATGACGAGCTTGATCCCCTCCGCCTTGAGCCGCAGCAGTGCCGGCGCGTTCGGGCCATAACCTTCCTTGAGCCGGTCGGGGATGTAGACCCTGATCGGCACGCCGGCCGCAGCGAAGAAATGCTTGAGGAGGGCCGACGACGTGGCACCATCCACATCGTAATCGCCGAACACGCCGATCGGCTCGCCCGACATCACCGCAGCCGCGATCCGGCGTGCCGCCTTGTCCATGTCGCGCAGGTGGAACGGGTCCGGCAACAGCGCGCGGAGCGTGGGATTGAGGAAACTCTCCGTCTCGTCGATGCCGATGCCGCGCCCGGCGAGCACGCGCGCGACCGGCTCGGGCAACGCGAAACGCTGGGCGAGCGCCAGGGCCGCCCGATCCTCCGCCGCGCGCTGGTGCCAGCGCCGGCCGAGGAGCGAGCGTTCGACGCCGAGGAAGGCTTCGGAGCTATGGGCGGCCACCCGTCATCCTCCCGCAATGGTGAGCGGAAAGATACGCGCTCGGGTGAGGCAGCCGTTCGATTTCACGGCACACACCGGCCAGCCTCAAGCGCCGATGATGCCGGGTTTGCGTTCGAAATTATGGATCGCTTCGATGAAGCGCACCGTCCCGGTCTTCGAGCGCATCACGATCGAGTGCGTACGCCCTCCGCCCTTCCAGCGGCGCACGCCGCGCAGAAGCGAGCCGTCGGTGACGCCGGTCGCGGCGAACATCACGTCGCCTTTGGCAAGCTCGGTCAGCGTGTATTTGCGCGTGAGGTCCTTGACGCCGAGGCGATGGGCGCGGCTCTTCTCGTCCTCGCTGCGGAAGATAAGCCGGCCCTGCATCTGCCCGCCGATGCAGCGAAGTGCCGCCGCGGCGAGGACACCCTCGGGCGCACCACCCGTGCCGAGATAGATGTCCACACCACTCTCTTCGAGCGAGGTCGCGATCACGCCACTCACGTCGCCGTCGGAGATCAGCATGATGCGGGCACCCGCCTCGCGCACCTTGGCGATGAGCTCGGCGTGGCGCGGGCGATCGAGTATGCAGGCGACGAGATCCTCGACCTCGCTCTCCTTGGCCTTGGCGAGGCTGCGCAGATTCTCCTTGGGCGAGGCGTCGATGTCGACGACACCGTCGGGCAGGCCGCCGCCGACCGCGATCTTGTCCATGTAGACGTCGGGCGCGTTCAGGAAATTGCCGTGCTCGGCGAGTGCGATCACCGCGAGCGCGTTCGGCCCGCCTCGCGCCGTGATCGTCGTCCCTTCGAGCGGATCGAGGGCGATGTCGGTCATCGGGCCTTCGCCGGTGCCGACCTTTTCACCGATGTAAAGCATCGGCGCCTGATCGCGCTCGCCCTCGCCGATCACGACGGTGCCGTCGATGCGCAATCCATTGAGGGCCGAGCGCATCGCATCGACCGCCGCCTGGTCCGCCGACTTTTCG
>DATDHA010000003.1:0-3264 GCA_036521815.1 Alphaproteobacteria bacterium
AGTATTTCCAGGCATCGCTCCCGCTGCCGAGGACGTGTCCCGCCCAATTGCCGCGCAGCATCGGGCCAGCCGGCATGAAAATGGCCGGCAGGTTCATGCTGATCGCACCCATGAGCAATGCCGGTGTGGTCTTGTCGCATCCGCCCATCAGCACGGCACCATCGACGGGGTGGGAGCGCAAAAGCTCCTCCGTCTCCATCGCGAGCAGGTTGCGATAGAGCATGGTGGTCGGCTTGACGTGCGGCTCCGATAGGGAAAGGGCAGGGAATTCGAGCGGGAAGCCACCCGCCTGCCACACACCCTGCTTGACTTCCTCGACCCGCGTGCGGAAATGAGCGTGGCAAGGATTGATATCGCTCCACGTATTGACGATCGCGATCACCGGCTTGCCCGCGAAATCCTCGCGGCTATAGCCCATCTGCAGCATGCGGGAGCGGTGGCCGAAGGCGCGCAAATCGTCGACGCCGAACCAGCGGTGACTGCGCAAGTCCTGGGCTTTGCGTTTGGCCGAAGTGCGCGGTGCGGTCATGGGATCGGCTCACCGGAGAATTGAGGCGGACCGGGCGAGATTAGCGCAGGCTGCCCAGGCTGGCATCCCCTTCGTAACACAGGATGCGGGGGTGCCGCACCTGCTCGTGGAGGCTTGCCAGGCCTGCCGGAAACGAACACTCTATGGCCCCACGACCATTCGGAGCTGGGCTGGCGATGGCGCGCATATTCCTCACCCATGACCGGGACATGCTCGAGAATTATTACGGCGAACGCGCGGTCGCGGCCTTGCGCAAGCTTGGCGACGTGGCGGTCAATCCGACGGGGGCCGTGCTCACGACGACAGCGCTCATCGAGGCCGCGCGCGGCAGCGAGATCGTCGTCTCCGACCGGCAAACCGTGGGCGAGGCGGCGCTCTTCGAACGCTCGCCCGACCTCGTCGCCTTTTTGCGCTGTGCGGTCGACATCCGCAACATCGACGTGGCGGCGGCGAGCAAAGCGGGTGTGCTCGTCACCCGGGCGACACCCGGTTTCGCCGCATCGGTTGCGGAAATGGGTGTGGGCATGATGATCGACCTCGCACGCCATGTCACGGATTCCGTTTCGACCTATCGCAACGGTGCCGCACCCACGGCACGGATGGGCCGGCAGCTCAAGGGCTCGACCCTCGGCATCGTCGGCTATGGCGTCATTGGGCAGCACCTTGCGAAACTCGGCCTTGCCTTCGGCATGACGGTGCTGGTGAGCGATCCGCACAAGAAGGTCGATGAGCTTGGTCTCCGTCAGGTCGATCTCGGCGCACTTCTGCGGGACTCCGATTTCGTCGTGTGCCTCGTCGTCGCTTTGCCGGAAACCGAGAACCTGATGAATGCCGCTGCATTCGCCGCGATGAAGCCGACGGCGTTCTTCATCAATCTCTCGCGCGGAAATCTGGTCGACGAGGCGGCCCTTGAACAAGCGCTCGACGAGAAGCGGATCGCGGGTGCGGCGATGGATGTGGGCCGCGCGCCGGACCAGATGCCGTCGCTTCGGCTTGCGCGCCGCGCCGGCGTGATCGCAACACCGCACGCCGCAGGGCTCACGCCCGAGGCGATCGAGCATCAGGCGTTCGACACGGTGAATCAGGTTGCAGCCCTCGTCGCCGGCCGAATACCGCCGAATGCGGTCAACGTGGAACATGCATCGCGCCTTGGGCGCCTCAAGAAGACGTGAGGGGTGGAATTGACATGACGGCATCGGGCAGCCCCAATTCCCAACCTCTCAAGGTGCCGAACCTCAGCGCGTCCGCAGGGGCGATCGACACGCACATCCACTTCTATGACAAGAAATATCCGTTGGCGCCGACCGCGATCGCACCCGCACCCGATGGCTCGGTTGATTCTTATCGCGCCGTGCAGCGCCGGCTCGGCCTCGCGCGTTGCGTGGTGGTGCAGCCCTCGGCCTACGGCACGGACAACCGTTGCACGCTCGAAGGAATCGAGAAGTTCGGGCGCCGGCACGCACGCGGCGTGGCCGTGGTCGATACGCGTGTTTCCGACGCGGCCCTCGCGGAGATGACGGAAGCGGGCATCCGAGGCGCGCGCTTTCACATGCTTCCGGGCGGGGCCATCGGATGGGATATCCTCGATTCTGTCGCGGCACGGGTGCAAGCGGTGGGCTGGCATGTGCAGCTTCAGCTCGACGGCCGCCTCCTGCCGGAGCGCGAGGCGCAAATCAAAAGCTGGCCGGGCCGCGTCGTGATCGATCACGTCGGCAAGTTCCTCGAACCCGTGGCGCCCGATCATACGGCATTCAAATGCCTCCTCCGTTTTGTCGAGAGCGGGCGGGTATGGGTCAAGCTTTCCGCCCCTTACGAGGTATCGAAATTCGGCCCGCCGCTTTACGGCGATGTCGGCCGGCTCGCGAAAATCCTCGTGAAGACGGCACCCGAGCGCATGCTGTGGGCGAGCAACTGGCCGCACCCCTCGGTCAAGGACAAGCCGGACGAGGCGATGCTGCTCGACCTTCTGCTCGATTGGGCGCCCGACGCCGCGACGCGGCAGCGCATTCTTGTGGACAATCCGGCCGAGCTCTACGGGTTCTGACGCACATCGCCGGTTCGGCGAGAGACCCCCCACCCGCTCGCTGACGCTCGCGACCTCCGCCTCCGGTGGGGAGGTGAATATGAAAGCCCGCCCCCCTTGAGGGGGAGGGTTGGGAGGGGGGTGAAACCCGCTAGTTGAACCGCACCCTCAGCCCTGCCGAGATCGTGTGGCTCGCGAAGCTGCTTTGGATTTGGGCGTCGTAATTGACGAAGATCTTCACGTCGGCACTGGCCTCCTGGGTGACGCCGATGCCGACGAGCCCGGTGTTGGTGCCGAAGCGGTTGCTCACCACCGTGAAGTTGCTGCCCGGCGCCACCGCAAAAGCAGCCCCCACCTTGGCGCGGTCGTCGAGGAACTCGCGCTGCCAGATCGCATGGGCCTCGGGGACGAGCACACCGTTGGCCCCCGCATCGATCCGGGTCGAGGCGCGGGCGCCGAACGAGGTGGTGAAGCTGTCGACGTCGGAGCCGCTGACCGCGAGGTCGGCGGCATTGGCCCCACTCTCGGTGAAGCCGTCCGCATGGAGATGGGTGTAGCCCAGACCCGCGAGCGGGGTCACCGTGAGCGGGTTCGACTGGAGCTCGGAATGAAGGGCGTAGCCGGTCTCGGCGGCGAAGCCATAGACCTGGCCGTCCGGGCTCGCGGTCGCATTGCCGCCGGTGAAGCCGGGGAAGCCAACCGGGCGGGAGGT
>DATDHA010000004.1:0-8725 GCA_036521815.1 Alphaproteobacteria bacterium
GCCTATTTCTACGGTGTCACGTCGTCGTGGCAGCTCACACCCGAATGGTCGAGCTTCTGGGAGCCGTTCCAGATGCTCGGTTTCGTGCTTCGCTATCACGCGGAAGGGGTGCCCGACGTCGTCCACTTCACGCTCTCGTTCTGGATCGCTCTGCCGCTCGCAGCCTTCGTCGCTGCCTTCTTCGGTGTCCTGTTCGGCGCGCCGACCCTGCGCCTCAGGGGCGACTATCTCGCGATCGTCACCCTCGGCTTCGGCGAGATCGTGCCGATCGTGGCGCGCAACTGGCCGGAGCTGACCAACGGTGCTGCGGGCCTGAACGGTGTGGCGCCGCCCTCCCTCTTCGGCTGGTCCTTCGGCGTCCAATCGACGCCATATTATTATCTCGGGCTGCTCATGATCGTTTTCCTCATGTTCGTGAGCACGCGGCTCAAGGAGTCGCGCATCGGCCGCGCCTGGATGGCGATCCGCGAGGACGAGATCGCGGCCGGCGCCATGGGCGTGAACCGAGTCAAGCTGAAGCTCCTCGCCTTCGCCGTGGGTGCCGGATTCGCCGGCATGACCGGCGTGTTCTACGTCGCGAAGCTGCAGACCGCGACACCGGATATGTTCATGTTCCCGGTTTCGGTCATGGTGCTCGTGATGATCGTGCTCGGCGGCATGGGCAGCATCTACGGCGTGGTCGTTGGTGCCGTGATCCTGCAGCTCCTCCAGTCCTGGTTCCTCCAGGACCTTACCCAATGGATCCACGCGCTTGGCCGGATCGTGGGGAGCGAGATGATGCAGCGCATCGATCTCGTGCAGTCGATCGAGCTCATTTTCGGCTTCATCCTTGTCTTCATGATGCTGTACCGGCGCCAAGGGCTCATACCGGCGCGCCGTAGCACGCCCGCGTTGACGTTCGAGCAGCAGACCGCGTTGCCGACGCGCGGCGTGGTCACGAGCCCGCTTCGCGTGATCGAATCCCTCAAGGCGGACACCTCGGTGCCGATGCTCGATATCCAAAAACTCCTCAAGCGTTTCGGCGGCATTACGGCGGTCAAGGAAGTCGACCTCAGGATCGAGCAGGGCAGCATCGTCGCCCTTATCGGACCCAACGGTTCGGGAAAGACGACGTTCTTCAACCTCATCACCGGCATGAACGCGCCGGACGGCGGCAAGGTCATCCTCATGGGCGAGGACATCACCGGCTTGCCGTCCCACGCGGTGGTCGAGCGCGGGGTCGCCCGAACCTTCCAGAATCTCCGGCTCTTCAACAATATGACCGTGATGGAAAACATCCTCGTCGGCATGCATTCGCGCACGAATGCCGGTGCTGTCGGGTCGGTGCTCCACACGCCCCATACCCTGCGCGAGGAGCGCGATGCGCGCGAGCACGCGATGGAGGTCATATCGGTCTTCGGAAACCGCCTCTTACCCCGCGTCAACCAGCTCGCCCACGAGCTCTCCTACGCCAATCGGCGCCGCGCGGAGATCGCACGGGCACTTGCCTCCCGGCCGAAGGTCCTCCTCCTCGACGAACCGACCGCAGGAATGAACCCGGCGGAAACGCTCGAGCTCGCCGAGCAGATCAAGAGTTTCCGCAAGATGGGCCTGACCATTTTCCTCATCGAGCACAAGCTCAACGTGGTCAACGACCTCGCCGACAAGATCGTTGTGCTCGACCACGGCGAAAAGATCGCCGAGGGGACGGCCGAAGAAGTGCACGCCCGGCCCGAAGTGCTCGAGGCCTATCTCGGCCGAAAGGTGGTCCATGCTTGAATTCCGCGACGTCGACACCTATTACGGCGAGCTGCACGTTCTCAAGAAGGTCAACTACGTCATCAACAAGGGCGAGATCGTGTGCCTGCTTGGCGGAAATGCGTCGGGCAAGTCGACCACCATGAAGACCGTGCTTGGCATCGTAAGGCCCAAGGCCGGGACTGTGCTGTTCGAGGGTCAACCGATCAACAATCTTCCGACGGCGGAGCGTGTCAAGCGCGGCATCGCACCTGTTCCCGAGGCGCGCCGGCTTTTCCCGCGCATGACGGTGCTCGAGAACCTCGAGATGGGTGCGTACACGCGCAATGACCGCGACGGCATCCTGCAGGACATGGAGCGAGTTTACGAACTCTTCCCCCGCGTGAAGGAGCGCCTTGCCCAGCAGGCGGGCACCCTCTCGGGTGGTGAGCAGCAGATGGTGGCGATTGGCCGGGCACTGCTGGCTCGCCCGCGGCTGCTGTGCATGGACGAGCCTTCGATGGGCCTTTCGCCCGCCTACGTCGAGCAGATTTTCGAAATCATCCAGACGATCAACAAGCTCGGCACCTCGATCTTCGTGGTCGAGCAGAACGCCAGCATGGCGCTCTCGATCGCCCATCGGGGCTACGTGCTGCAGACCGGCGAGGTCGTGCTTTCCGGCACCGCCAAGAGCCTTCTTGAGAACGAAATGCTCAAGAAGACCTATCTCGGCGAAATGCAGCACTGACGACCAACACCCGAACGGCGAGGGGGTCGCGATGAGCACGGGCCTTGCGATCAAATCCGGCGTCAATCTGAGCCTTGAGGCAGCACTCAAGGAAGCGGAGGAGCGGTTCGTCGCCGCCAATCCGAAGAGCAGTGCGCGTCAGGCCGCGGCCGAGCCGGTCATGCCCGGCGGCAACACCCGCACGATTCTTTTCTATCCCCCCTTCCCGGTCGCGATCGTGAAAGGGGAGGGTTGCCGGCTCACCGACCTCGACGGCCATGTCTATGTCGATTTCCTCGGCGAGTACACGGCGGGGCTTTACGGCCATTCGCAGCCCGCGATCCTCAAGGCGATCAGGGCAGCCCTCGACGGCGGAATCACCCTCGGCGGGCCGAACCTCTACGAGGCCGAACTTGCCCGGCTCGTATGCGCGCGGTTTCCCTCCTGCGACATGGTGCGCTTTACCAATTCTGGGACCGAGGGAAACCTGATGGCACTCGGCACCGCGCGTGCCGTGACCGGACGGAGCCACATCCTCGTGTTCGAGGGTGCCTACCACGGCGGCGTGCTGACCTTCGGCCATGGCGGCTCGCCCGTCAACGTGCCCTACCCCACCGTCTATGCGCCCTACAACGACACTGCGGCGACACTCGCCTTGATCGACAAGCACGCCTCGGAGCTGGCCGCGATCATCATCGAGCCGATGATGGGTTCGGGCGGCGGGATTCCAGCACGCCGCGATTTCCTCGAGGCCTTGCGCGGTGCGGCCACGAAGCACGGCATCGTGCTCATCTTCGACGAAGTGATGACGTCCCGCTTGTCGTCGGGTGGGCTTCAGAAGAAGCTCGGCATCCTTCCCGACCTGACAAGTTTCGGGAAATATATCGGCGGCGGCCTTACCTTCGGCGCCTTCGGCGGCAAGCGCGCACTCATGGAGCGCTACGATCCGCACAAGCCCGGCTATATCGGCCACGCCGGCACCTTCAATAATAACGTGCTCACAATGGCGGCTGGCGTCGCCGGTCTCACCCACGTGTTCACGCCCGAGGCGGCCGAAAGGCTCAACGCCGCCGGCGACGCCTTGCGCGACAAGCTTAGCGCCATCGGCCGCAAGCTCGGCGTGCCGGTCATCGTGAATGGCGTCGGCTCGATCCTCGCGGTGCATTTCCAGTCAAAACCGATCGAGCGGCCGGCCGACGCGGAAGCAACGCCGGTGGCAGCACGCTCCCTCTTCCATATCGAGATGCTGGCGCGCGGCTATTATCTCGCTCGCCGCGGCTTCATCAGCCTCTCGGTCGAGCACGGCCAGGCCGAGTTCGACGGCTTCGCCCAGGCCTTCGGCGATTTCCTCGAAAGCCATCGCTCGATCCTTGCCGATTAGGCGGGGCCTTCAGTTTGAGCACCGTCACGACGACAACGGCATCGGCTTATGCGTGCCGCACGGGTTCGTGCACCCCTTAAGGTGCCCCCGATCCTCCCCAAATAGGTCGTTCCGGAGCTTCTGAAGCGGATAGGCGTAAGTCAAGAGCAAGGTTTCCGCACCGAGGTTACTGCTGCTCGTACCCGCATTCGAAATATGGTGGAACTCGACGCCGAGGCGGGAGTCGTCATCGAAGCGATAGGCGATCTGGATGGACGAACGAAACTCCGGAAAGACCTTGCCCAGATTGGCGTCATTGCCGCGGCCATAGACGCCGACGGCAAGACTCGGCGTCAGGACGATGCGGCGCTCAAGATAGAAATCCACGGCAAAGCCGCCATAGCCATAGACCGCACCCTGCGCAGTCGAGAGGATGCCGACGATCGGCTTAACGTAATCGAAGATCTTAATGTCCGAGTGGTACTCCAAACCATAGGCGAAAGTGTTCTTGGGGAGGAGGTTGAAAGCGCCGAGCTGAAATTCGAGGAAATCGGAGTCGTCGCGGGAGTACCAGGTGGCGTCGGAGCTCGCAAGGGCCGGAAACGATAGCATGCCAAGGATCGGCAGGCTGAAGAGCCCGAGTGTGACGCGCAAGAACTACCTCGCTGAATGGTGCGACGAAGGACGCCGGAAACGTGCGCCGAAATAATACGGTTTTCCGACCGGTTGGCAAGCGACGTCTGGCGTTTCTTCTGGATTGCCCCGCGAACTGTTGGGTGGGACGGTCTACCCAGGCGTGCGGAATCCATCGGTCGCATCGAGGAGCGCCGAGCGGATGCCCGGCTCCATCGCCGAGTGGCCGGCATCGGGTATCACCTGATAGCGCGCCTCGGGCCACGTCCGATGAAGCTCGTCCGCCGTCACAACAGGGCAAACGGCGTCGTAGCGGCCTTGCACAATGACGGCGGGCAAGTGCCGTATGCGAGATATATTATCGAGAATAAAATTCTCGGGCAGAAATATCCCGTTGATGAAGTAGTGCGCCTCCATGCGCGCGAGGCCGAGCGCCATCCGGTCGTCGCCGAAGGCGGCAACGGTCTCCGGGCTCGGCAGGAGTGTCGAGCAGGACCCCTCGTACACACTCCAGCGCCGTGCCGCAGGCATGTGCACGCCGGGGTACGGATCCATGAGGCGTTTGTGGTAGTTCGCAAGCAGGTCGCTACGCTCAGCCTCTGGAAGGAATTCGGCGAAGGAGCGCCATGCCTCCGGAAAAAGATTGCGGATGTCGTAGAGAAACCAATCGATCTCCCGCTTTCGGCAGAGAAAAATTCCGCGCAAGACAAGGCCGCTGCAGGATTGAGGGTGGGTTTCGGCATAGGCAAGCGCCAATGTCGATCCCCAGGAGCCGCCGAACACCAGCCAGCGCTCGATGCCGAGGTGGCGCCGAAGTGTTTCGATATCGCTTATCAGAATCTGAGTGGTATTCGCGCGCGTCTCGCCGAGCGGGGCCGAACGGCCGGCACCTCGCTGGTCGTACACCACGATACGATACTGTGCCGGATCGAAGAACCGGCGATGGGTCGGCGTGCTGCCGGCACCCGGGCCGCCATGGAGGAAGAGGACGGGCTTCCCATGGGGATTGCCCGATACCTCCCAATACATCGTGTGGATGCCATCGAGCTTGAGCATGCCGCTCTGGTGCGGCTGGATATCGGGGTAAAGCTCCCTCACTGAAGGCATCAGGCTCTCCACGATATCGAACGCCGGCAGGCGGGGTCGGGTGGTGCAGGCAGGCAGTTGCAAAGACTATTGCGCGATGCCCGCGCGGTCGAGAATGGCATGGAGGAGAACCTCGCAGCCCGCGGCAACGTCGCTTGGTGTTGCGTTCTCGATCTCGTTGTGGCTCAGCCCGTTCTCGCAGGGCACGAAGATCATCGCGGTGGGTGCGACTTTGGACATGTAGCATGCGTCGTGCCCCGCACCCGAAACGATATCGCGATGGGCATAGCCGAGACGTGCTGCCGCCGCGCGCACGGCATTGATGCAATCGGGCTCGAAGCGCACCACTTCCGTGTGGGTGATCTGCTCGATCGAAAGTTCGAGCCGCTGCTCGACCGCGATCGACTGGAAGCGCAAGCGCATTTCCTTGTCCATCATGGCGAGTATGTCGCCGTCCGGGTGGCGCAGATCGGCGGAAAAGTAGACCCGGCCGGGAACCACGTTGCGCGAGTTGGGATGGACCTGCACCATGCCGACGGTGGAGACCGCATGGGGCGCATGGCTTTTGGCGATTTTTTCGAGGCACGCCATCATGCGCGCGGCCCCGGCCATGGCGTCGCGGCGATTCGGCATCGGCGTCGTGCCGGCGTGGGAATCTTGGCCCGTCACGACCACGTCATACCAGCGCTGCCCTTGCGCCGTGGTGACGACGCCGATCGTCTTCTGCTCTGCCTCGAGGATCGGCCCTTGCTCGATATGCGCCTCGAAAAAGGCGCCAACCTTGCGCCCGCCGACGGGCAACTTTCCGGCATAGCCGATCTTCTCGAGCGCCTCCCCCATCGTGACACCATCGGTGTCCTTGAGGCCGAGCGCGAAGTCGAGCGTAAACTTGCCTGCGAAGACGCCGGAGGCGGTCATCGAAGGCGCGAACCGCGAGCCTTCTTCGTTTGTCCAAACGACCGCCTCGACCGGGGCCCTAGTCTTGATTCCGAGGTCATTCAACGTCCGCAGCACCTCAAGACCCGCCATGACGCCATAGGCGCCATCGAACTTGCCGCCGGTCGGCTGACTGTCAAGATGGCTGCCTGTCATGATCGGCGGCAGCGAGTCGTCGCTTCCGGCACGGCGCGCGAAAATATTGCCGATCGCGTCGACGCTGACCGTGCAACCCGCCTCCTCGCACCAGTGCCTGAAAAGATCGCGCGCCTCCTTGTCGAGTGCCGTCAACGCGAGCCGGCATACCCCACCCTTGGGCGTGGCGCCGATCTGCGCCATCTCCATGAGGCTCTGCCACAGCCGTTCGCCATTGATCTTGAGATTCTTCTGCATCCGCGACCTCCCGGGCTGGCCGGCGGAAACCGTAGGAGGTGGCGCGTGGCGGGTCAAGGCTCGCTTGGCATCGCCCGCCCAATGAGTGCGGTCAAATCAAGTCCGGCGGGAAGTGTGCCGAACGTCAGGCCATGGACGCCTCCAAGCCGAGAGGCGCAGAACGCATCCGCGACGTCGGCCGGACCGTGGCGCAGGAGAAGGGAAGCTTCCAAGGCCAATGCGAGTGCTTCGACAAGCCGCCGGGCACGCACCTCCATCTCGCCACGATCGGCGAATTCGATGCCAAGGCGGTCGAGGAAGCGGTCGAAGCGCACGTCGATCCCGCGCGCGGCATTCAATTCGGCGAAGACAAGATCGGCACTCTCCGGCTCGCGCTCCAACGTACGCAATACGTCGAGGCAGATGACGTTGCCCGAGCCCTCCCAGATGCCGTTGACCGGCGCCTCGCGGTAAAGCCGCGGCATCACGCTCTCTTCGACATAGCCGTTGCCACCGTGACATTCGAGGGCCTCGCCAACCAGCATCGGTGCTCGCTTGCAAATCCAGTATTTCGCGACCGCGCTCGCGATGCGCGCGAAGCGGCGCGCGTGCTCGTCGTCCTGGCCTTCGCCGAACGCGCGCGCCACCCGGAAGGCGAGTGCCGTCGCCGCTTCGGATTCGAGCGCCATGTCGGCGAGCACGTTGCGCATGAGGGGCTGATCGACGAGACGGCGCTGAAACGCCGAACGATGGGACGTGTGATGAAGTGCCTGGACAAGGGCCTGGCGCATGAGTGCAGCCGAGCCGAGCGCGCATTCGAGACGGGTTCCCTGCACCATTTCGATGATGGTGGCAATACCCCGGCCTTCCGGACCCACGAGGCGGCCCCATGTCTCGTCGTACTCGATCTCGCTCGACGCGTTGGAGCGGTTGCCGAGCTTCGATTTCAGGCGCTGGACGAAGATGCGGTTCTTTGTCCCGTCGGGCAGGAACCGCGGCACGAAAAAGCACGACAGCCCGCCCTCCGCTTGCGCCAACGTCAGGAACGCATCCGACATGGGGGCGGAGCAAAACCATTTGTGGCCGGTCAAGAGATATTCGCACCCCGGCCCCCGGGCACCCGCGGCGCGGGCGCGCGTCGTGTTCGCGCGCACGTCGGACCCGCCCTGTTTCTCGGTCATCGCCATGCCGAAGGTGGCACCCGTCTTGTCCTTGGCCGGGATGAAGCGGCCATCGTAGCGATCGCTCGTGAAGCGTGGCTCCCATTCGAGCGCGAGATCAGGCAAATGCCGCAACACGGGTGTGCCCGCGAAGGTCATCGCCATGGGACAGGAAACGCCCGCTTCCGCCTGACCCCAAAGGAAGGCGAGTGCTGCGCGCGCGACGTGGGCGCCGCGGCACTTCTCGACCCACGCGAAGCTCGGCACGCGATGTTCGACCGCAAGCGCCATCAGCACGTGGTAGGCGGGATGAAAATCAACTTCGTCCACACGGTTGCCGAACCGGTCGTAGGTCCTGAGCTCGGGCGGAAAGCGATTGGCCTGCTCGGCAAGCCGGATCGTCCCGGCAGCGCCCGCAACGGCGCCAAGAGCGACGAGACGATCTTGCGCGAAGCCCCCACCCTCCCGTGCCACCGCGTCCCGAAGTGCGCGATCCGTGAGGAACAGGTTTACATTCTCGAAAGGCGGCGGCTGGTTGAGCACCTCGTGAGTCCCATAGACCTGGTGCCTGGGCCGGTCATCCATGGTCGTCCTCGCCAAAGGTCCGCAGGAGCGGGCGGTCGAGACGACCTATCATATCCCACCCGCGCGCCCGAACCGACCCCTTCAAAGCGAAAGCCCCAGCACTGTGGCCGGGGCCTATCGCATCGTCCGTCTGAAAGGGAGCCGCGGCTC
>DATDHA010000005.1:0-2197 GCA_036521815.1 Alphaproteobacteria bacterium
GTGAATGTTTCCAGCCATACGCCATGACAGCCCCGCTCGAGCGCTTCCTGTTCGGCCTTGGTCAAGAGTTCCGAACCGAGGCCGCGGCCGCGCAATTCCTCCGGTACGAAAAATTGCTCGATGAATAACCATCGATAATAGGTCCGCCCCCACAGTCCACCCACGACGGCGTCGTTCGAGTGAAGGAGCACGCACAACGCTCTGTCGGGTTCGGGGCCGGTTTGCGCGTCGTTATAAGCGTCCAAACGATCGACGATGAACTGGCGCTGGGACAACTGGGGCTTGTCTGGGACTTCGATGCGAATTGCCATGCCGGTCATCTTTCATACGGCGTGCGGAGACGATGCCGCACAAGGTGCAGCGAGGATCGTCAGGGGCAATTAACTTCGTAAGCTATATGCCATCCGGTTTCCATTAACATCTCGCTAACCCAAACGCGCGCCAGCGCGGATATTTTAATCGATCCTTAAGACCCCGGGCGCTACCGTCGATATCGGGTTTTCATCCGGTGTTCTCGACACCCCGGCGTCCAAATAGGACAGTGCCGCCCTTCAGGTAGGAGACGAGCTCAATGCAGGACGCATTGCGCGCAACAGGCGAGGAACACGGGGAATTGACGCGACTCAAGGCGGCACTCGCGGCCTCAGGCGACATTCTCTACACGTGGGATCTTGCAACCGACCGGCTCGGCTGGACCGATGGGGCCGCGGCAGCACTCGGCATCGCCGGCCTCGAATCCGCCATGTCCGGCGAGAGCTTCGAACGCCGCCTCAATCCCGAGGACATTCCCGCTCGCCGCATGGCGCTCGCCAACCACATGGCGACGCGCGAGCGCTATGAATGCGAGTATCGCGTGCGCGCGGACAACGGCGAGTTCCAATGGGTGCACGATCGGGGTGCCGCGGATTTCGACGGCGACGGCGTCTCCTTGCGCATGCACGGCATCTTGCGCATTGTCACAGCGCGCCGCGAAGCGCTCGCGCACCTCGAACGCCTTGCGAGTCACGACGAGCTGACCGGCCATTATAATCGCCAGCGCCTGCGCGAAGCACTGGACCAGGCACTCGTCTACGCCGCGCGCTACGACGTAAGCGGAGCCTATCTCGCCGTCGGCATCGATCGGCTGGCACTCCTCAACGAGGTCTACGATCCGTCCACGGTCAATCGCGTGATCGTCGAGGTGGGCAATCGGCTTGACTCCTGCCTGCGTGCGAGCGACGCGATCGGCCGGACCGGCGACGATAGCTTCGGCGCCGTCCTCGCCCAGTGCGGCGAAGCGGAAGTGCCGCTCGCGGCGGAGAAGATCCTCGAATGCGTGCGCGCGCAGCCGATCGAAACGCCCTGCGGGCCAATTCACGTGACCGT
The DNA here is from genome assembly GCA_036521815.1 of Alphaproteobacteria bacterium. Lineage (GTDB taxonomy): Bacteria > Pseudomonadota > Alphaproteobacteria > JACZXZ01 > JACZXZ01 > DATDHA01. The sequence goes on from DATDHA010000005.1 coordinate 1,366, forward strand.
TTCGCTCGGTTACGTCACGTTTCCCACCGACGCCCGCACGGTGCATGACGCGATCGCCAAATGCGAGGTGGCATTTCACGCGGCCCGGCAAAGTGGGGTCGACAGCTTCGTTTGCTATCGCTCGACACCGGCCGAGCGGCACGATCACCGCCGGCAACTCGACATCCTCGAGGAAGTCCAGTTGGCCCTCAAGGCGGGGCGGCTGATCTTTGCCTATCAACCGATCGTGATGGCGTCGAACCGTGAGGTCGCCTATTACGAGTGCCTCATGCGCCTCGAGCGCGAAAACGGCGATCTCGCCGCTGCGGCCGATTTCATTCCGATCGTCGAACGCCTCGGCCTCATACGTTCGATCGACCGCCGCGCCCTCGAACTCGCAATCGCCGATCTCGCACTCCATCGCCACGTGAGCCTGGCCGTCAACGTCTCGAGCATCACGATCTTCGACCGCTCATGGCTGCGGTTGCTCACCTCACTCGTCAAGGGCCGCCCCGACATCGCCGAGCGGCTCATCGTCGAAATCACGGAAACGGTGGCGATCCCCGACATCGAGGAGATGGCGCGCTTCGTGGGTGCGCTGCGCGACCTCGGCTGCAAGGTCGCCCTCGACGATTTCGGCGCCGGCTATACCTCGTTCCGGCACCTCAAGGCCCTCACGGTCGATATCGTGAAGATCGACGGCGCCTTCGTGCGCAACCTGTCGGAGAACTTCGACAACCAGCTCTTCATCCGCACCCTGATCGGCCTTGCCGAGGGGTTCGGCCTGGGTGCAGTCGCGGAATGCGTCGAGACGGAGGCGGATGCGCGCCTCCTCGCCGCTCAAGGGGTCGCC
>DATDHA010000006.1:0-11223 GCA_036521815.1 Alphaproteobacteria bacterium
GGTTGGGCGATTGGGCTCGACACAGCGCCGGACCGCGAAATAGCCATAAGGAGTCAAAATTTGGCTTTTTACGAAAGCGTGTTCATCGCGCGCCAGGACGTGTCGGCCGCCCAGGTCGAAGCCCTGACCGAAACCTTCTCCAATATCATCGAGGCGCAAGGCGGCAAGGTCCTGAAGAAGGAATCCTGGGGCCTGCGGAATCTCACCTACCGCGTCAAGAAGAACCGCAAGGGCCACTTCACGCTCCTCAATCTCGACGCCCCTTCAGCGGCGGTGAAGGAGATGGAGCGGAACATGCAAATCAACGAGGATGTGATCCGCTTCCTCACGGTGCGCGTGGAGGAACTCGAGGCGGGTCCCTCGGCCGTGCTCCAGAACAAGGGCCGGGAGGATCGCGACGATCGGCGCGGCGGCCGCTTCGGCGACGATCGGCCGCGTTTCCGCGATGATGACCGGCCGCGCTTTGGCGGCGGACGGCGTCGCCACGAGGAACCGGACGCACCCGCCGCGACACCTGCTGCAACACCAGCCGAAGGGGGCGGGCAATGAGTCCCACGGGAGGGGCGCGCCGCCCATTTTTCCGGCGCCGCAAGAGTTGCCCGTTCTCGGGCCCGCACGCGCCGAAGATCGACTACAAGGACATCAAGCTTCTGCAGCGTTTCATCTCGGAGCGCGGGAAGATCGTGCCGAGCCGGATCACGGCGGTCTCGACCAAGAAGCAGCGCGAGCTCGCCAAGGCGATCAAGCGCGCGCGCTTTCTGGCGATGCTGCCCTACGTCATCCAGTAGAGGCCGCCGGAAGGTTACTTGCCCCCGCGGGGCCGAACCTGATTTGAGAGTGAGTGCCATGGAAGTCATCCTGCTCGAGCGTATCGAGAAGCTTGGGAAGATCGGCGACGTCGTGAAGGTGAAGCCGGGCTTCGCGCGCAATTTCCTGCTGCCCCAGAAAAAGGCGTTGCGCGCCACAAAAGCGAACCTCGAATTTTTCGAGACGCAGCGCGGCCACCTCGAAGCACTCAATGCGACACGGCTCAATGAAGCGTCGGGGGCTGCGGGAGCGCTCGATAAGATCACCGTCACGCTCATCCGGCAGGCGAGTGAGACCGGCCACCTCTACGGCTCCGTCACCGCACGCGACATCGCCAATACGGTTACGAATGCAGCACAGACGGTCGAGCGTCGGATGATTCAGCTCGACCATCCGATCAAGGTCCTCGGCCTCCATCCCGTGCGGATTGCACTGCACCCCGAAGTGATTGTGACCGTAACGGTCAATGTCGCCCGCTCCGAGGAGGAAGCGAAACTTCAGATCGAGCACGGCGGTGCGATCGTAAAGACCGAGGTGCTGGCGGCCGAAACGGGGGGCGCTAGCGAGGGTACTGTCGAGGCCACCGCCGAGCCCGCCGCAGCGGCCGAAGCCGCACCGGCTTCCTGATTCGGGGCTTCGTTCGAATCGCACTCGCGGCCGCCCGCACTCGCGGGCCCAATAGGCCGCTCATCTGCGTCAGCCAAGGATCGAAATCGGCGTCGGCCGGGTGCGGTGGCGCCTACCCGTCGGCGCTGCGCCGCGTGCGGGGCTGTACAGCGTCAAAATCATGCTGCTATAAGATGCCTCACGCCTGTTGAGCGGTTCACGCAGGGATGGACCGCGCAGGAAGATTTTGGATAAGCATGGAGGGCAACCATGCTGCTTCGGCATCTACTCAAGCGGATGATCGAATCGGGCACGCTTAAAGTCGTCGATGCCCGCGGCCGCACGCACCTGTTCGGCGACGGGCAAGCGCCCTTCTCGACGATCCGGCTCCACGACCCTGCACTTCACTACAAGCTCTTTTACAATCCCAGCCTTTATACGGGCGAAGCCTATATGGATGGCACGCTCACGATCGAAGAGGGCGATCTCTATGGCTTCCTCGAGATCGTGCTGTACAACTTGAATCGGATGGAGCGCCTGCCGGCCCAATTCAAATCCAGTTTGATGGAGCGACCCCTTCGCCCCTTGCGCACCTTCAATCCGATCGAGCGGGCAAAGCGCAATGCCGCTCACCACTACGATCTCTCGAACGCGCTCTACGATCTCTTCCTCGACAAGGACCGGCAATACTCCTGCGCCTATTTCAGCTCCGACAACGAGAGCCTCGACGTAGCCCAGGACAACAAGAAGCGGCACATTGCATCGAAGCTCCTGCTCGGTGCGGGACAAAAGGTGCTCGACATCGGGTCCGGCTGGGGCGGGCTCGGCATGTTCGTGGCACGGATGATGGACGGCGTCGACGTCACGGGTATCACGGTCTCCGAGGAGCAGCTCAAGGTCTCTCGCGCGCGCGCGGCGGCGGCGGGCCTCGCCGACCGGGTCCGCTTCGAGCTTCGCGACTATCGCCAGGAGACGGGGCGCTACGACCGGGTTGTTTCGGTCGGCATGTTCGAGCATGTGGGCCCCAGCCACTACGCGAGTTATTTCGCCAAGATCAAGGAGCTCCTCACCAACGACGGCGTATGCCTCCTCCACTCGATCGGCCGCATGGAACCACCGGGCGGGACGAATGCGTGGCTCCAAAAATACATCGTCCCTGGCGGCTACACGCCAGCACTCTCCGAAGTCCTCACGGCCGTCGAGAAGGTCGGCCTTTGGGTTACGGATATCGAGATCCTTCGCCTCCACTACGCCAAGACTTTGCGCGAGTGGCGGCGGCGTTTCATGGCCAATCGCGATGAAGTCCGCAAGCTCTATGACGAGCGCTTCTGCAGAATGTGGGAGTATTACCTCGCGAGCTGCGAGTGCGCGTTCAAGTATCTACGCCAGATGGTCTTCCAGATGCAGCTCACCAAGCACGTGGAGGCCGCCCCGCTCACGCGCGACTACATGGTCGATTGGGAGCGCGAGCACGCGACGGCGCTAAGTCTTTCGAACGGCGCCTTGGTCTGACCGGCGATTTTGCGCCGCCGAGTCGCGGCCATTTGGATTTTGCGCGCGGCGGTCACGCACACCTGCGCTTTACGCAATGCTTGACCCCTCGATGACGCTCAACGATGAGCAAGCGAATACAGACGCTTGGAAGTTATCCCCGATATCCTTCCAATCCCGCCGGCTTCAGCGATTGTACGATCGCAATTCTGCGTTAAGCTCGCTTCCCATGGAGACTGCGCGAAGGGACAGCACGGTTGCATCGTTGCACGACGATGCGGATGTCGCACTCGGCTTAAGGACGCCGCCCCATAACTTCGAGGCGGAGATGGCGCTTCTCGGCGCCATGCTCGCGAACAATCGCGCCTACGAACGCGTCTCGGAATACCTTCGCGCTGAGCATTTCGCGGACGCGCGCCATCAGCGCATCTTCGAAGCGTGCGCCAGGCTTGTCGAGCGCGGTCAGCTCGCCAATTCGGTGACGCTCAAGGCCTTCTTCGAGCAGGACCGCGCGCTCGACGAGATCGGCGGGACGAAATACCTGGCACGCCTCGAAGGCTCGGCGATCAGCATCATCAATGCGAACGAGTATGGCCGCACGATTCACGATCTTTATCTGCGCCGGCAGCTTATCGACCTCGGCGGCGAGGTCGTCAACCGCGCCTTCGACGTGACGGTCGACGAGAGTGCCGTTCAGCAGATCGAGGAGGCCGAGCGCGAGCTCTACGATCTCGCGACGACGGGCCAATTCGAAGGCGGCTTCGTTTCCCTGACCGACGCGATGACACAAGCGATCGCCTCAGCCGAGGCCGCGTTCAAGCGCTCGAGCCACGTGACCGGTGTCACGACCGGCCTTGTCGACCTCGACCGTAAATTGGGCGGGCTTCACCCCTCCGATCTCGTCATCCTCGCGGGCCGCCCATCGATGGGGAAGACCGCACTCGCCACCAACATCGCGTTCAACGCGGCCAAAGCGTATCGCGAGGAGCCGGACGAGCTCGGCAACACGCGGGTGGCGGAGGGGGCGAAGGTCGCGTTCTTCTCGCTCGAAATGTCCGCCGAACAGCTCGCCAATCGCATCCTCGCCGAACAGACGGAAATATCGTCGGACCGCATCCGCCGCGGCGAAGTGAGCCGGCAGGATTTCCCGCGCTTTCTCGAGGCGGTCCAGGAACTCGTGCGCCTGCCGCTCTTCATCGACGACACGCCCGCCCTGAGTGTCGCGGCCATGCGCACGCGCGCGCGGCGGCTCAAGCGCCAGCACGGGCTCGGCCTCATCGTCGTCGACTACCTGCAGCTCCTTCAAACGGGCGGGGTCTCGCGCACCGACAATCGCGTGCAGGAAGTATCGGAGATCACCCGCGGGCTGAAGGCGCTTGCCAAGGAGCTCAACGTGCCGGTGCTGGCACTCTCCCAGCTCAGCCGGGCGGTCGAGCAGCGCGAGGATAAGCGCCCTCAGCTCGCCGACCTGCGCGAATCCGGCTCGATCGAGCAGGACGCGGACGTGGTTATGTTCATCTTCCGCGAGGAATATTATCACGAGCGGGCCGAGCCGAAGCAGCGCCCGGACGAAAGCGTCGAAAAGTTCGATGATCGCAATCGCAAATGGCAGGAGCGCGGCGAGAAAATCCACAACGTCGCCGAGGTCCACATTGCGAAACAGCGTCATGGGCCGATCGGCAACGTCCCGCTCCAATTCGAGGGTGCGCTCACGCGCTTTGGCAATCTCGAGCGCACCGACTATGCCCCTCGCGGCGAGGCGTAGGACCGAGGGTCGCGCGTTACCGGCCGGCCATCCTCAACCCTTGGTCTCCGCAATACGCCGGAATCGCAAGACAATCCGTCGACATCTTGCCAAGATGGGTGTTGCAACCGCCGAACACGGAAGGGGACGGGCGGCTTAAGCCTGGGCATGGACGAACACACAGACGCGATCTTGACGGTCGATCTCGCCGCCATCGCGGCCAACTGGCGCAAGCTGCGCGACATCGCCGCACCCGCCGAATGCGCCGCCGTGGTCAAGGCGGACGCTTATGGCCTCGGGATGGGGATGGTGGCGCCCGCACTCGAGGATGCCGGATGTCGCACCTTCTATGTGGCGCAACTCGATGAAGGCATTTCGCTTCGCGCGATCTTGCCGGACGCGAACATCGCCGTCTTCGAGGGGGTCATTTCGGGTGCCGACGCCGCTTTCGCCGAGCATCGCCTCATTCCTGTCCTCAACAGCCTCGACCAGATCGAGCGCTGGAGCGGGGCGGCCGCACGCGCGCAAAGGAAGCTGCCGGCCATCCTGCATATCGACACCGGGCTCAACCGATTGGGCCTGCCAGGCGATGAGGTGGATCGATTGGCCGGCTCGTCCGACCGGCTCGCGGGATTCGATCTCCTCGCCGCGATCAGCCATCTCGCCTGCTCCGACGAGCCGCAGAACCCGATGAACGCGCGGCAACTGGAGGATTTCAATCGGATGCGCGCCAAATTGCCGCCGGCCCGCGCGGGGATCGCGGCGTCATCGGGCATCTTCCTGAGTGCCTCCTACCATCTCGATCAAGTCCGGCCAGGTGCCGCACTCTTCGGTGTGGCACCTCGGCCGGGCGAGGCGAATCCAATGGCGCAAGTCGCTCAGCTTCATGCGAAAATCCTGCAAGTACGCGGCGTTGACAGTACCATGACCGTTGGCTATGGTGCCGCCTATCGTGCCCGCCGACCGTCGCGTGTCGCAACGGTCGGCGTTGGCTATGCGGATGGATATTTCCGTTCCCTCGGCGATTCGGGCGAGGGCTACGTCGGGGATCACCCAGCACCTGTCGTGGGTCGCATCTCGATGGACCTTATTACCGTCGACGTTACCGACGTACCCGCCGAGCGCGCATGTCCCGGTGCGAGCGTGGAGCTGCTCGGCCCGCACCGCACGGTCGATCTACTCGCGTCCCAGGCCGGCACGATCGGCTATGAAGTCCTCACCAGCCTCGGCGCCGGCAGACGTATCGGCCGGCGCTATGTGGGCGGTACGCGGTGGGAATAGACGTTCGTGGTCGCGTCCCTCCTCGCCGTATTTGGCCGCGTGTTCCTCGGCTTCCTCGCGGCCACCGGTCGCGTTGCCATCTTCACCGGCATCTCCGTCTCCCATTGCGTACGCCCGCCGTTCTTTCTGCGCCTGATCGGGCAGCAGATGATCCAGATCGGCTATTTCTCCCTGCCGGTCGTCGGCCTGACAGCGATCTTCACGGGCATGGTGCTGGCGCTGCAAAGCTATACGGGCTTCTCGCGCTTCAACGCCGAGTCGGCGATCGCGACGGTCGTGGTGCTATCGATGACGCGCGAGCTTGCACCCGTGCTCGCGGGTCTCATGGTGGCGGGCCGAATCGGTGCGGCCATGGCGGCGGAGATCGGTACCATGCGGGTGACCGAGCAGATCGACGCGCTCGTCACCCTCTCGACCGACCCGTTCAAATATCTGGTGGCGCCACGCCTGATCGCAGCACTCACCATGTTGCCCCTTCTGGTGCTGGTTGCCGACATCATCGGGGTGTTCGGCGGATATCTCGTCGGTGTGTACAAGCTCGGCTTCAACCCTTCCAACTACATCAAGCTGACCTGGGACTACCTGAAGACGATCGACGTGGTCTCGGGCCTCGTGAAGGCGGGCGTGTTCGGCTTTCTGATCGCAATCATGGGCTGCTATCACGGCTATCACTCGGACGGCGGCGCCGAGGGGGTCGGCCGGGCCACGACCAACGCGGTGGTTTCGGCGTCGATCCTGATCTTCGCGTTCAACTACATCCTGACCGCGATATTCTTTGGCACATAAGCGGGGTGCCACCCGGTTCTTTGCGTTGCCCGCACTTGTCGTGGCGCGCCCGCAAAGCGCATAATTGCGTGCGCGGCGAAATGCGACTCGGTTGACGATCGCGAACCGAGCGAACCTTAGGAGCGGCTGCCGTCGAATGACCACCGAATACCCGAAAATCCGGCTCCGGGACGTGCATAAGTCCTTCGGCGCCAAGAAGGTGCTGACCGGCGTCGATATCGATATTGCACCTGGCGAGTCGGTTGTGATCATCGGCGGCTCCGGCTCGGGCAAGTCCGTGACGCTCAAATGCATCCTCGGCCTGCTCGAGCCGGAAAAGGGCTCGATCGAGATCGACGGCCAGGAGATCGTCGGACTGCGCGGGCGCGAGATGGAGCAGGTCCTGCGCAAGTTCGGCATGCTGTTCCAAGGTGCAGCACTCTTTGACAGCCTTCCCGTATGGGAGAACGTCGCCTTCGGCCTCGTCCAGGCGAAGGGCATGGCGCGCGGGGACGCGAAGGAGATCGCGATCCAGAAGCTCGCGCAAGTGGGTCTCGGCCCTGATGCCGGCGAGCTTGGGCCGGCGGAGCTTTCGGGTGGGATGAAAAAGCGCGTCGCCCTCGCCAGGGCGATCGCCACCGACCCCGAGATCATTTTTTTCGACGAACCGACCACCGGCCTCGACCCGATCATGGGCGACGTGATCAACGACCTCATCCGCAAATGCGTGAACGAGCTTGGCGCCACCGCACTCTCGATCACGCACGATTTGGCGAGTGCGCGAAAAATCGCCGACCGCATCGCGATGATTTATGGCGGCAAGATCATCTGGACCGGGCCGGTCTCGGCACTCGATCATGTCGAAAATCCGTATGTCGACCAGTTCATCCACGGCCGGGCCGACGGTCCGATACAGATGGAGCTGCGCGCATGACTGGGCTGCCCGTCAACGCCGCGCGAAAGCCCAACCGCATCTCGCGCGGAGGTGACCGCTAGGTGGCGAAGCCTTCATCGCGCTACGTGTGCCAGGAGTGCGGCGTCAGCTACCGGCGCTGGCAAGGCCGCTGCGAGGCGTGCGGAGGCTGGAACACGATCGTCGAAGAAGCGGTGCGCGAGAGCGTGCCGAAGGGTCTCGGGGAGCGGGGTGGCAAGGCGCTCGAGTTCGCGCGTTTGGATGGTGCGGCACCGCACGTGCCGCGCCGCGCAAGCGGCATCGCCGAGTTCGATCGCGTGACCGGCGGCGGGCTGGTGCCGGCTTCGGCGATCCTTGTCGGCGGCGATCCCGGCATCGGCAAATCCACCCTCCTCCTCCAAATCATCGCGCGCCTGGCGCAGGACGCGCGCTCGGCCTACGTTTCCGGCGAAGAAGCGATCGATCAGGTGCGCATGCGGGCAGCGCGCATGGGCTTGGCCCAGGCGCCGGTGGAACTCGCGGCCGCGACCAGCATTCGCGATATCCTCGCGAGCCTCGAACGGCCCGACGGACCCGAAGTGGTCGTCATCGATTCGATCCAGACGATGTACGTCGACAATCTCGATTCGGCCCCCGGCACGGTGGCCCAGGTGCGAGGGTCGGCGCAGGAACTCATCAGGGCGGCCAAACGCCGCGGCACCACGGTGCTGATGGTCGGTCACGTCACCAAGGAGGGGCTGATCGCCGGCCCGCGCGTGCTCGAGCACATGGTCGACACGGTGCTCTATTTCGAGGGCGAGCGCGGGCACCAGTTCCGCATCCTGCGCGCGGTCAAGAACCGCTTCGGGCCCACGGACGAGATCGGCGTGTTCGAGATGACCGACCGAGGTCTCATGGAAGTCGGCAATCCGTCCGCCCTTTTCCTCGGCGAGCGGGATCGCGCGGTAAGCGGGGCCGCCGTCTTCGCGGGTGTCGAGGGCACGCGGCCCATGCTCGTCGAGGTGCAGGCGCTCATCGCCCCCTCTTCCTTCGCGACACCCCGCCGTGCCGTGGTCGGATGGGACAGCGGGCGCCTCGCCATGGTCCTCGCCGTGCTCGAAGCGCGATGCGGGCTTGCCCTTGGGGGCCGCGATGTGTATTTGAACGTCGCGGGCGGGCTTCGGATTGCGGAGCCGGCGGCAGATCTCGCGGTTTCGGCGGCACTTGTGTCGTCCCTCACCGACCGGCCGGTGCCGCCCGAGACGGTGGTATTCGGCGAGATCGGGCTTTCGGGCGAGATTCGCCCCGTGAACCACATGGACCAGCGCCTCAAGGAGGCGGCCAAGCTCGGTTTCAGTCACGCGGTGGTGCCGCGGCGGCCTCAAAGGCGGGGTGCGGCCGCGACGGCCGGCGGGTTGCGGCTCACCGAGATCGGGCACCTTTACGAGCTCGTTGCTCTCTTCGAGAGCCCCGAAGGCGGCTTTGGCTCCGCCAGCAGCCATGTGCGCAACGCAGCGGCAAGAGGATAGACACGGCACATCATGATCGCGACCGACATCGTCGTCATCGTCATCATCCTTCTCTCGGCCCTCTTCGCCCTCATCCGGGGCTTCGTGAAGGAAGTGCTCAGCGTGGCCGGCTGGGTGGGTGCCGCATTCGCCACACTCTACCTTTTCCATACGGTCACACCCTGGTTCCGCAGCTTCATCGCGATTCCGTGGCTGGCGGACGCGGCCGCAGGGGTTGCGATCTTCGTGGTCTCCCTCGTCGTCCTCTCCGCCATCAGCCATGCGATCGCGCTCAGGGTCCACCAAAGCAGTTTTTCAGCGCTCGACAAGTCCCTCGGGCTGGTGTTCGGGATCCTGAGGGGGGTCGTGATCGTGTGCTTGGGCTATCTCGCACTCGGCTGGGCCGTCTCCTCGCCGGATGATTATCCGAGCTGGGTCAAGGAGGCCAAGACGGCGCCGATCGTCGAGCGCGGGGCCCGGATGATCGAGCAGCTCATCCCCGAAAGTGCGCGCCGCCGGGGCATTCAGGCGGTGGGCGACGCCGAGTCGAAAGCGCGCAACGGCTTGGACGCGGCACAGGCAGTCCAGAAACTCGCGAAGCCCGATGCCAAAGCTGATGCGCCCAAGGAGCAAGAGGGGTATAAGCCGGACGAGAACAAGGAGATGGACCGGCTCTTCCAGAGCAATCAGTGAGCGCACTTACACTGCAAGAGATGACGGGAACCGCCATGCCGAACACCAACCCCTTCGACGACGACAAGCTCAAGGAGGAGTGCGGCATCTTCGGCATCTTCGGACATGCCGACGCGGCAGCGCTCACGGCGCTCGGCCTCCACGCCTTGCAGCATCGCGGCCAGGAAGCGGTCGGGCTCGTGAGCTATGACGGCAAGCAATTCCACCAGCACCGGGCCCTCGGCCTCGTCGGCGACAGCCTCGACAGCGAAGAGGCAATCGCCAAGCTCCCTGGCCGACTCGCGATCGGGCACGTCCGCTATGCCACGACCGGGGAGACCGTGCTTCGAAACGTCCAGCCGCTCTTCGCCCATCTTCAGCATGGCGGCTTCGCGGTCGGGCACAACGGCAACCTGACGAACGCGGCGGCAATACGCGACCGACTGACCGGCCGAGGCTCGCTCTTCCAGTCGACGACCGACACGGAGGTCATCGTCCATCTGATCGCGACCAGTCAATACGGCACGCTGATCGACCGGTTGATCGACGCCGTGCGCCAGATCGAGGGCGCCTATTCGCTCATCTCGATGAGCGAACAGGCGGTGATCGGCCTGCGCGACCCTTTAGGCGTGCGTCCGTTGGTGCTCGGCAAGACGCGCGACGGCGCCCATATACTCACCTCCGAGACCTGTGCGCTCGACATCATCGATGCCGAGTTCGTGCGCGACGTCGAGCCGGGCGAGATCGTCGTCCTCGACAAGAAGGGCGTTCACTCCCTGAAGCCCTTCCCCTCCATGCGCAAGCGCTTCTGCATTTTCGAATACATCTATTTCGCGCGGCCCGACAGCAAGATGGAGGGCAAGAGTGTTTACGAGATCAGAAAGCGCATCGGTGCCGAACTCGCGCGCGAGAGCGGGGTTCCGGCCGATGTGATAATCCCGGTCCCCGATTCCGGTGTGCCCGCCGCCATCGGCTATGCCGCCGAAGCCGGGATTCCGTTCGAGCTCGGCATCATCCGCAATCACTATGTCGGCCGTACCTTCATCGAGCCGACGGACCGCATCCGCAATCTCGGCGTCAAGCTCAAGCACAACGTCAACCGCGCCAATATCGAGGGGAAACGCGTCATCCTGGTGGACGATTCGATCGTGCGCGGCACCACATCGCGCAAGATCGTCGAAATGGTGCGCCAAGCCGGTGCCCGCGAGGTGCATATGCGGATTTCGAGCCCGCCCACCACGAATTCATGCTTCTACGGCATCGACACGCCGCACCGGAGCGAGCTTCTTGCCTATCGCCACGATATCGAAGGGATGCGCGCATTGATCGGCGTGGACAGCCTCGCCTTCGTCTCGATCGACGGGCTCTACCGCGCGGTCGGCGCCAAGGGCCGCGACAGCGCGCACCCGCAGTTTTGCGACGCATGCTTCACCGGCGACTACCCGACGAGCCTTACC
>DATDHA010000007.1:0-1983 GCA_036521815.1 Alphaproteobacteria bacterium
ATTTGCGCTTGCGTGCAATCCACCTCGGGAATTTGCGACGGCGTCGACGAATGTCGCCGTGCGGTGCGCCGCCAGGTCAGCCATGGCGCCGACGCGATCAAGTTTGTAGCGACCGGGGGCGTGCTCTCCAACATCAAGGCCGGCCTCGACCAGCAATTCACCGACGACGAAATCCGCTCGATCATCGAAACGGCCCATCGCCTGGGCCGGCGCGTCGCCGCCCATGCGCACGGCGCCGCCGGCATCAATGCGGCGCTCGAAGCAGGCGTCGACTCGATCGAGCATGGGAGCTTCCTCGACGCTCGCTCGCTCGAGCTGTTCATCGCCAAGGGCGCGTTTCATGTACCGACGATCATTGCCGGCGTCACGGTCTTGGAGATGGCGCAGGGCGACGGCCTGTTGACCCCAGCCCAAAGCGAGAAGGCGATGATCGTCGGCGTCAAGATCAAGGAGGCCCTCGCGCGCTCGCACAAGGCCGGCGTGACGATCGCGTTCGGCACGGATATGGGTGTGGGGCCGCACGGACAGAACGCACGCGAGTTCGGCTACATGGTCGAAGCGGGGATGTCCTCCCGCGAAGCAATTAAGGCAGCAACGCTCAATGCCGCCAAGCTGCTCGACCTGTCCGACGAAGTTGGAACGATCGCGCCGGGCAAATCGGCCGATGTCATCGCCGTGGATTCGAGCCCGCTCGACGACGTGTCTGCGCTCGAGCGCGTGGCCTTTGTAATGGCCCGCGGCGACGTCTATCGCGCGTGACTTAGTTTCCGCTCGACGAAGACTTGCCGACAACAACAGGCTTGTCCGCACCGCCCTCCGCCTTGCCCCGAAATGCGCTCGGAGCAAGGCGGCCCGTTCAGAAGAACGGGGTCAGGCAGCCGGCGGGAAGAACACCAAGGTGCGCACCTCGATGCTTTCCCGCGGAGGCGCGCCGGGGGTCAGCGGGTTCTCGAAGGAAGTGTGGAACGACAGGCGAGCGCGGCCGTCATTGGCGCTGTCGTGGACCCGGATGAACAGCACCTCGTTGGGCTGCTGGTTCGAGAAATAGTACCAGCGGTGCTTCGGGTTATACTCGACCCGTGAGGTCTCGCCGCGCACATGGGCGTAGACGAGATCGCTGGCGATCAGATCGTTGTCGGTGAAGCTTCGCGCGTCGCAGAGGGCGAGCGGTGAGTCCTGCACCGGCCCACGGATCGGACGCCACACATTGACGATGCCAAAGCGGTGCTTCAGCAGCTCCTCGGCGTCGGCGCCGAGATGGTCGCGCACCCGGCGGGGCGCCGAATTGACCGTATGGTCGTTGTGCACCTGCCGCGAGGGCTTGGCCAAGCCGTCCCGCGTGGCGTTGCGCACGTTGTGGTCGAAGACAAAAACACGGCTGACGCCGAGCTTATCCTTCAAGAGTTGCTCGACCTCGGGGTAGTAGACGCGCTTGATCTGTTTGGGATCATAGAAATCGGATACCGCGGTTGACGCCTTGACCAGCGCGAAGCCGTTGCGGTCGAGCGTGAACTCGGACTCGCGGCCGCGCGCGTCCTCGATCGTGACGTCGTGCGGATCGTCGATGCCGTTCGCGCGCGGCACCCCGGGCGGTGGTTCGATGCGATAATAGGCCGGCTTTTCGGCGCCGCGTTTAAGGTAATGGAGCGTCGAGGTCAGGGTTTTCGGGGCTACGGCAACATCCAGCGGCATGATTGGGCTCCTTCGATCTTGGGCTCTCTTTTGGCGGCGTTCAGCCTCAGCGCGTCACGACGCCTCGCCAAGCTCCACTACTCCACGTCATCGACCGGGTGTCAATATGATTACAAGACCGACCGGTGGATAAAGTTTAGTTTAGCACAGAAAGAATGTTCTATCCCAACCCTCCGACAGCTTCGGCCGTATAGGGTTCATGAAGGCGCGGGCCGGATTCCAACCTTGGCATATCCGCGATGCCCGTCCCGTTGCGGCCATCAGCGTTCAGGTAACCCACTAGTAAAAGTC
>DATDHA010000008.1:0-2018 GCA_036521815.1 Alphaproteobacteria bacterium
GGGACCGATCCCGACGACAAGCAGCTCCCCCCGCCGGCGCCCGATGCGCGAGCCATCGAGTGGTGCCGGTGCTCGCGCAAGCGCGCACGTCGCCCGCCTCGACCGACACTTGGGAAGAACGAGGGCGCTACTCTCACCTGCCGCCGCGAGGGCTGCCCCTTCGGCGACACCATGGCAGCCGACTTCACGGAAGACACGCGCGGAGGGATTGGCAAGCCGCGGCGTTTCCCGCTCGAGTTCCGCGGCGGTGAAATAGCGCGCGGGCACGCCAAGCGAATTGGCAACCGCATGGACCGCCGGTTCGTCCGCCTTGAGATCGAGTGAGAAGACGCCCGCGACGGTACCGGCGTGGAGCTTCGCCTCGTCGAGGGATTGCCGCACCAGCCGGATCAATTCCTCGGGCTCCGTCCCGCGCTCGCACCCCACGCCGACGGCGACAGTCGTCGGGTGATAGACGAGCGCATGGGGCCCGCCTTGCCGGATTTCGTTCGTGATTGCGATCGTTAGCGCTCCGTCCGGATCGACGCTCAACCCGCTCCGCGTGAGCCAGGGTGCCGCACCATCGACGCGCACGCCTGCGCCCGCGAGAAGGGCGGCGGTGAAGGATTTCACATCCTCTGGATTCACGAGGCGATAGCCGGCCGGCGGGTCGTCCAACGCCACGGCGAAGCGCAATTCGCTAGCGGTCGTGATCGCCGGGACGATACCGAGCAGGGCTCCGATCTCCCTTGCAAGCAAATTGGCCCCGTGATGGCCGCCAAGGAGCGGGATGACAGCACTTCCATCCTCGGCGACAGCGAGAACGGGGGGCTCGCGCTGTTTGTCGGCAAGAAGCGGGGCCAGCATCCGGATGAGCGCACCCGCCGCGAATATCGCGACGATCGTGGAACCGGCGCTGAAGAGTGCCTGAACATGGCTCGCAGCGTCGGCAAAGGTCACGTCGGCGGTTGCGACCCGCGATGCGAGGCCGTGGAGACGCGCGTTAGGTAGCGCATTTGCCAACTTGCGGGCGAGCGGTGCCGCACTTTCACCAAGGATGACGACCGCGATATCCCTGCTCATCGCCATGCCTGCCCCCGCCGATGGACGAGGATCATCGAGAAATAGGGCACATCAGCCTCACAAACCGCGTCGAGCGACAGGATGCGTTGGCTTGCGAGGCTGGCATGCTCGATATAGCGCGCATTCCCACTCAGCCCGAGACGATCCAACACCCGCCGTACTTTCGTGAAATGCCGCGAGAGCTTGATGATCGCGGCGGCTTCGACGTCTTCGAGCCTTGCCGCGAGCGCTTCCTCCGCAAGCGGTGCCGGGATCACGGTCAGCGCGTCGTTGCGTGCGGCGAGCGGCAGGTGTGCGGCACAGGCGCAGGCGACGAGCGAGGACACACCCGGAACGACCTCGGTCTTGCGATGCTCGGCCAATCTTCCGAAGAGATACATGAAGGAGCCGTAGAAGAACGGATCGCCTTCGCACAACACGGCTACGTCCTCGCCACGGACGAGAAATTCGTCGATCTTCGCGGCGGCTTTCTCATAGATCTCCTGGGCGGGATATCGCGCACTCACCATCGGGATGCGTATGGGTATTTCGCACTTGGCGGGGGAGAGATAGCGCGAGACGATCGCGCGCGCGAAACTCGCCCCATGCTCGGGTGCCGGGTAGGCAATCACGGGTGCCGCGCGAATTATGCGCAGCGCCTTGAGCGTCAGCAGCTCCGGATCGCCCGGACCGACGCCGAGGCCATAGAGTGTGCCGACAGCGCTCATCGCTTGGTGGCCGCGAGTTGGGTAACCGACATCGATTGCCGCCAGCCATGATAAGCGCCGACCGGCTCGCTGCGCGAAATCGCAATCCGCGTGAGAGCGCCACTCGTGCGGCCTTGCCACGCCGCAAGAACCACCTCGCCTTCGATCGTCACCGCGTTGGCGACGAGACGTCCGCCCGGCTTGAGTGCGGACCAGCAACTCTCCAATACACCCTCGCCCGAAATGCCCCCGCCCACAAAGGCCGCGTCC
>DATDHA010000009.1:0-4240 GCA_036521815.1 Alphaproteobacteria bacterium
AGAAAAGCTTCGGCAGTTGGGCGCGCGAGTACCGGCCGATTTATGGACCGCTCGAAGCGGGGCTCGGGCGCTTCGTCGATCTGCGCAAGAACGACTTCATCGGCCGCGATGCGGTTCTGGCGGCAAAAGAAGCCGGGCCAACGCGTCGGATCGCGACCTTCGTCGTCGACGACAACGGTGCCGATGCGCAGGGCGACGAGCCGGTCTGGCACGACGGCAAGGTCGTCGGATGGGTCACCTCGGGCGGCTACGCGCATCATGTCGGCAAGTCGGTCGCCATCGGCTTTGTTCCTGCGGAGCTGGCCGGGGTGGGCGACGGGTTCGCGGTGGAAATCCTCGGCGAACGGCGGCCGGCGCGAATGGCCCGCGAGCCACTGTTCGATCCCAAGGGAAAGCGGATGCGCGGCTGAGGCCGCTGTCGCGCGCCATCCGCAATTGCGCTTGGGGCAGTGCCAGGCGCCGGAATCTTTCAGCGCGAATCGTTCAGCGGGAGGTGTCGCCATGGCGCGCGTTATCGGCATCGATCACCTGGTGATCCGGGTCGGCAATTTCGCAGCATCCAAGCGCTTCTACGATCGGGTACTCGGCTTCCTTGGATTTGCGCTCAAATACGAATTCGGCGGCACGGCCGGCTGGAGCAACGGCAAGACGCTCTTCTGGATCGGTGAGGCGGATGCGGAAGGCAAGAAGCATCCCCATCGCATCGGCAATATCGGTTTCCATCACTACGCCTTCGAGCTCGCAAGACGCCGGGATGTGGACGACCTCTACGAGGTTCTCGAAAAAAACAGGGTGAAGGTCGTCGATCCACCGACGGAATATCCCGATTACGGCAAGGGATATTATGCCGTGTTCTTTCTCGGCCCCGACGGGCTGAAGCTCGAAGGAATGTATTTTCCAAAGGAAAAAAAGCGGAAGGCATCGAAGAAAAAATGATGGCGTGAGGGTACCGCCCGCCGACCAGGCCCATGCGCGGATCGCCCGTGCGAGGCTTCGGCACGCGGTGCCCGGAATTTCCGCTTTGAATTTCCGCTTCACCCCCATAGAACTCCGCCCATGGATATGCAAATTCATGAGCGCTCGGTCCGCCGGCTGGAGGATGAGCGATTCTTGACGGGGCGCGGCCGCTACGTCGAAGATGTTACGGTTCCAGGGCAAGTTTTCGCGCATGTGGTGCGCTCGCCCCACGCGCATGCGGCCATCGAGCGGATCGATACGGGTTCGGCTCGGGACATGTCTGGCGTTCACGGCGTCTTCACCGAGGCCGATCTGCGCAAGGACGGGATCGGCCCGCTCCCCTGCATGGCGCAGTTGAACACGCTCGCCCCCCTCATCGTACCGCCTCGCTACGCGCTCGTCCGCGAGCGGGTACGTCATGTCGGCGATCCCGTCGCACTCGTGGTCGCGGCGACACGCGATCTGGCGCGCGAGGTGGGGGAATCGATCGAGATCGACTATCGCCCCCTTGCAGCCGTGGTCGATGGGCCGGCAGCGCTGGCCGCCGAGGCTCCGCTCGTATGGGACGAAATCCCGGGCAATCTCTCCTATCGCTTCCAGAAAGGCGATCGGGCGGCGACGGAGGCGGCGTTTGCGAAGGCGAGCCATACGGTTGAGCTCGAGCTCGTGAACAACCGCGTGATCGTGACGCCGATCGAGCCGCGCGCGGCGATTGGCAGCTACGATGCGGCGTCGGACCGGATGCACCTTCTTTTGACGGGGCAGGGCGTTCACGGGATCAGGCGGCAGCTCGCCGAGTTCGTTTTTCGCGTGCCCGAGGATCGCATCGGTCTCACGGCGCCCGATGTCGGTGGCGGTTTCGGGATGAAGAATTTCCTTTATCCCGAGTGGGTGCTCGTCTTGTGGGCGGCACGCCGCCTCGGCCGGCCGGTCAAATGGGTCGCCGAGCGCGCCGAGGATTTCGTGGGCGCCACGCAAGGCCGCGATAACCACACCCGCGCACGCCTGGCACTCGACAGCACCGGCCGGTTCCTGGCCTTGGAGGTGTCGACGATCGCCAATCTCGGTGCCTACCTCTCCTCCTACGGCCCGCTCAGCTCGACGACGTCGCCTTCGACGGCGATGGGTGGCGTCTATGCCATCCCCGCGATCTTCATGGACGTACGAGGCGCTTTCACGAACACCGTCCCGGTCGACGCCTATCGTGGTGCCGGCAAGCCCGAAGCAAATTACCTCGTGGAACGGCTCGTCGATCTCGCAGCACGCACGATCGGGTTCGATCCGTTCGAACTGCGCCGGGCGAACATTATCTCAGAGTTCCCCTATCGCAGCGCCATGGGCATGCTGATCGATGGTGGTCGCTTCGGGAGCAATCTCGACGATGCGGCGATCTATGCCGACCGCGCAGGTTTCGACGCGCGGCGAAGTGCTGCCGCGAGGCGCGGCCGACTGCGCGGCCTCGGCGTTGCGTGCTTTCTCGAGACCGCGCGAGGGCAGCCGAACGAGCGTGCTGAAATTCGCTTCGACGCCGACGGCGGTGTCGCCCTGGTCGTCGGGACCCAATCGAACGGTCAGGGTCACGAGACGAGCTATGCCCAGGTCGCATCGGACCTGCTCGGCCTGCCGCTTGAAACCTTCCGGCTGGTTCAGGCCGACACGCGCACGGTCAAAAGCGGGGCGGGACACGGTGGTGCGCGATCGATGCATCTTGGCGGCGGCGCCCTGGTCAAGGCCGCGCTGGGCGTGATCGAAAAGGGACGTGCGATCGCTGCACACCTTCTGCAAGCACTCGATTCCGAGGTCGGCTTCGAGGGTGGCCGCTTCAGCGCCGCGGGTACGGCGCGCTCGATCGGTCTCCTTGACCTCGCGCGAACGGCGCGCGATCCGGCCAATCTGCCCGACGGCATGAGCGTTGGGCTCGATATCAGCACCCTCAATGTTTCCGACCTCGTCACCTTTCCGAACGGCTGCCACGTCGCTGAGGTTGACATCGACCCGGAAACCGGCGTCGTGACCATCGAGCGCTATACCGCTGTCGATGATTACGGACGCCTCATCAATCCGCTGCTGACCGAAGGCCAGGTGCAGGGTGGGATCGCCCAGGGCATCGGCCAGGCACTTCTCGAGCATACCGTCTACGATCCACGGTCGGGTCAGCTCCTGAGCGGCTCACTCATGGATTACGCGCTGCCGCGTGCGGACGACGTGCCGAATTTCGATATCGCTCTCGCCGAGGCGCCGACGCGGTCGAATCCGCTCGGCGTCAAGGGTTGCGGTCAAGCAGGCGCAATCGCCGCACCCCAAGCCATCTTGAATGCGCTGATGGACGCACTCACCCCGCTCGGCGTTCGGCATCTCGATATGCCGGCGACGCCCGAGCGGGTATGGCGCGCAATTCGGGTGGTGCGGAATTGACAGGGATCGGTGCTGGCCGCCTCAGTCGAATTTTGGCGGAAGAGGCGTGCCCGCAGCGGCACCGTCGGTGGATGTCTGCCGCGTGGGCATCGCCGCGTCCGGTGCTGCGATGAGCGGCTGAAAGGCCGGTGCGAGTGCGTGGAAAAGCTGGACGGCGAGGGCACTCGTGAAATGGTAGTTGGCCGAACCGGCACCCGGCACATAGGCGGTGACCGTCCCGAAGAAGCGATCCCCGATGAAAAACACGAAGGTTGCCGTGCGATCGACCGGACGGGATTCGATCAGCCGATGATCGGCGCCGAAACGCTCGAAGCGATTGTCGCCGGTGCCGGTCTTGCCCCCGACCGGCAGCGGGTCCGTGTTTGGGAGCGCGAAGCTGTCCCGCGCCCGGACGGCGGTCCCGTGCTCGACGACCCCGAGAAGTGCCCGCCGCACCGTGGCGGCGATTTCGGGGTCGAGCACCCGCTCGGGTGCCGGCGGCGTGAATGAGAGATTGGTCTCGTAGGGCGTGTCAGCCGCAAAATGCAGCCGCTCGACGCGAACGGTCGGCACGCGGACGCCGTTGCGCACGATGATGCCGATGAGTTCGGCGAGTGCATCGGGTCGGTCGCCCGAGCTTCCGATCGCCGTCGCGTAGGAAGGTACGAGCTGCCCGAACGGATAGCCAAGGCTGCGCCAATCGTCGAGGATGCAATTGAACGCGTCCTCTTCGAGGAGGATGCGAATCCGCGTGTTCTGCTTCTGCGTGCTGCTCGTCTTGAAAAGCCAGTGATAAACCTCCTGGCGCTCGAGGGTACTCGCACCCAGCATTTCCGTCCGGCCCGCCTTGGGATGGTCCTGGAGGAACCTCACAAGCCACAGCTCGAGC
>DATDHA010000010.1:0-2227 GCA_036521815.1 Alphaproteobacteria bacterium
GAGATGGTCGAGCTTGGCGAGGGCTTCGCGCGCGTGCTGGGCGTCTGGGTCCGACATGGCCGGGTTCTCGCCCATGATAAACATGCCGCGTATCTCGCCCGCGAGAATGGCGTGCACGATCTCGACCACGGTAAGGCCGCGCTTGGGGTCGAGCTCGATACCCCAAAGCTTTTCGTATTCCTTGCGCACGCTGTCGTCCTCGACCGAGCGGTAGTCCGGGTAAAACATCGGAATCAGGCCCGCGTCGGAGGCACCCTGCACGTTGTTCTGGCCGCGCAGCGGATGGAGGCCCGAGCCAGGGCGGCCCACCTGGCCGGAGATCATCGCGAGGGCGATCAGGCAGCGCGCGTTGTCGGTCCCATGAATGTGCTGGGATATGCCCATTCCCCAGAAGATGATGCCCGCCTCCGCGCGCGCGAAGGTGCGCGCGACCGTGCGCAGCGTAGCGGCGTCGATCCCGCAGATTTCCGCCATCTTTTCGGGCGGGTAATCCGCGAGGTGCTGCTTGAGCTGTGCGAAATTCTCGGTATGCGCCTCGACATATTGCCGATCGTGCAGACCCTCATAGATGATCGTGTGGAGGATTGCATTCAGCATCGCCACGTCGGTGCCCGGCTTGAATTGCAGCATATGCGTGGCGTGGCGCTTGAGCGCCTGCCCGCGCGGGTCCATCACGATGAGCTTGGCGCCGCGCTTTGCGGCCTGCTTGAAGAAGGTCGCGGCGACGGGATGGTTCTCGGTCGGGTTGGCGCCGATCACGATGATGACGTCGGAGTTCTCGCACTCGTTGAAGGTCGCCGTAACGGCACCCGAGCCGATCCCCTCCATGAGTGCCGCAACGGAGGAGGCGTGGCAAAGTCGCGTGCAGTGATCCACGTTGTTCGAGCCGAAGCCCGTGCGCACGAGTTTTTGGAAGAGGTACGCTTCCTCGTTCGAACCCTTCGCGGAGCCGAATCCGGCAAGCGCCTTTTTCCCGTGCGTGTCGCGAATGCGCTTGAGCCCGCCTGCCGCGAGTGCGAGCGCTTCGTCCCAGCTCGCCTCTCGAAAATGCGTCCAGGGGTTCGCGGGGTCGACCTCGTCGTCCATGCGCTTGGGCACACCCGGCTTGCGGACAAGCGGTTTTGTCAGGCGATGGGGATGGTGAATATAATCGAAGCCGAAGCGGCCCTTGACGCAGAGCCGCGCATGGTTAGCGGGGCCGGGCTTGCCCTCGGCGTAGAGGAGTTTGTCGTCCTTGATCTTGAAGGCGATCTGGCAGCCGACACCGCAATAGGGACATACGCTGTCGACCTCTCGATCGGCCTCATGGGCCAAATGTTGCCGCGCGTCGAGGACGGTTGCCGGCATGAGTGCCCCCGTGGGGCAGGCCTGCACGCATTCGCCGCAGGCAACGCACGTGCTTTGCCCCATGGGATCGTCGAAATCGAACACGATCTTGGCGTGGTGGCCTCGTCCCGCCATCCCGATCACGTCATTGACCTGAACCTCCCGGCAGGCGCGGACGCACAGGTTGCAGTGAATGCAGGCATCGAGGTTGACGCGCATCGCCGGATGGCTCGCGTCGAGCATAGGGGCCTCTCGGCGGGGAAAGCGCGAAATCTCGATCCCGAAAGAGTCCGCCCAACGCCAGAACTCCGACTTTGGATCATGTGCTGTGTCCTTCGTCGGCTGATCGGCGACGAGCAGCTCCATGACCATCTTGCGCGCCGTCTTCGCGCGCTGCGAAACCGCTGCGACCTTCATGCCAGGCGTGGGTTTGCGGATGCAGGACGCGGCGAGCACGCGCTCGCCCTCGATCTCGACCATGCACGCCCGGCAGTTGCCGTCGGCTCGATAGTCGGGATAGGGCTGCCAGCAGAGATGCGGAATCTCGTTGCCGAGCCGGTTCGCGACTTGCCAGATCGTCTCGCCGGGAGCGGCCTCGACCTCCCGGCCGTCCAACGTGAACTTTATGCTCTCGCTCATCGCAGGTCCTCGCGGAAATACTTGAGCAGGGTCGTCAGGGGATTGGGTGCGGCCTGTCCAAGGCCGCAGATCGACGCATCGCGCATGGCGGCGGCCAGCTCGTCGAGGAGCTTCTCGTCCCACACGGGCCGCTCCATGAGCTTGACCGCTTTTTCCGTGCCGACCCGGCACGGCGTGCATTGGCCGCAGCTTTCGTCCTCGAAAAAGCGCAGCAGGTTCAGCGCCACCGCCCTCATGTCGTCCTTGTCGGACAGCACGACAA
>DATDHA010000011.1:0-8563 GCA_036521815.1 Alphaproteobacteria bacterium
GGCTAGACGCCCGCCGCAACGGCTGCCTCAATCGCGAGACGGCGCGCTTCGGGCGCTAATCCGACCTTGCGCAAGGCTTCGACGACCGCGTCGAGCGCCACGGGGTTGGCGTTCTCGGCACCGCTTGAGCCGGCTGCGACAAGTGCCAGGAGCACTGTCTCGCCACGTCGGCCGTCTGCGGAAGCGAATTTGAGCGCTTGCCACACTGCGATCGACGGCATCGCCGCGGGCTCGCTCTCTGTCGACCCCAGTAGGGATCGCCAAGAGGCGCCCGCGACCGGATCTCCCAGTGCGGCGAAGAGGCCGAGGAGCCGTGCCGCGCGCTCGTCGGCGAGATTCCCACCATCGTTCTTCCTTGCGTCCTGTCCGGCCCGCCAGGCGCGAAAGCGACTCTCGTCCCACGGCGTCGAACTCTCCATGGCAAGGCGCATATAGGGCCAGAGCTCGACCGCGGGGTCGAGCAACTGGGTGCTGGCTGCAGCATCCCGGTGCGCGATTGCCGCCCATTTCCGTGCAGCATCCGTGCCTCCGGCGTAGAAGAGTGCCCGCGCGGCCTCTGGTGCAAAAAAGGCGAGCTCGGGCGAGGGCGTCAGCGCCTGGATAAGCGGCAAATTGACCGCGACCGCCAGTGGATAAACACCGGCCGAACGGGCAAGCGAGAGGGCAGCGCCGATCGCTTCGGCCTTCGCTGCTGGAACCTCCTGGCCCTTCGCCGCCCGATAGAGCAGCACGCGCGCCCTCGGGCCGTAGTCCGCCTGCGCCTTGCCAAGCGCACTTGCCAGCTCGGCCTCGGTGACGCTTGCCTTGTCATAGATTTCCGCAAGCGTGTCGCCAGACATTGCACCGACCAGCGTCGCACGCTCCGCTGCGGCCAAGCGAAGCTCGGGCGATGCATTCGGGCTCTCGGCGATCGCGCGCAGGACCGCGGGCTCGGCCGAGCGCAAGACATCCTCCGACATTGGCATCTTCGCCGCGCGCATCATCGCGAAATTGAGCGGCGTCGCGGCGGGCACGGCGCTCAACCGCGCACCCTTTTCGCCCATGATCGCATTGAGAAGCGTGAAATAGGCCGGGTCCTTGTCTTCGCCTTCCTCGTGGAGAAGGCTTACGCCGATATCGACCTGTTGCGACTTTTTTTCGCTGGCTTCGCAGAAAAGCTGCAGCTTTTGCCAGTAAACGCCGGGATACTTCCTAAGCAGCGACCCCGCATCGCGACAGACATCGGCGGGTGCGCCGTCGATCAAGCTCGCATCTGTGCGCAGGCGCGCGAGCGCTTCATCGTCAAAGGCCGCGGGGATCACCGCCGTCAATGCCTTGAGCCCGTCGACGTCGCCCATCTCGGCAAGCTTCTGAGCGCGAAGGGCAATGAGATTGGCACCCGGACCATCGGCATTGCTGGCACCCGCATCCTCGCCCTTTGCCCGCTCGGGTGGATTGGCGTTCGAGAGCAGCAGGCGGTGCGCGAGGTCGCGCAACACGGGCGAGCGGATCGACGAAGGCGTCGCCGCAATCAACGCCGCCACCGTTCCCCGAGGTGTCCCGCGCCAGAGATCGAGGCCGAGGCCGCCTTGGCCCGGATCGAGGGTCCCTAGTGCATCGTTGTCGAATCCGCCGAGCTTGTCGACCTCGATCCCCTTGGGTGCGGCAATACCCCCCGGGGCCGCGGCAGCACTGGTGGCGGGCGCTGGAGTGGAAGGCAGCTCCTTCGAGACAGCCCCCTCCTTCGACAGACCCTGTTCGGGAACCTGAGACGACGGCTTGAGCGGGACGAGCTGGATGGGTGCGCCCTGTGCAAGGTCGGTTTCGGCCGCAACGGCGGTACCCGCCCAGAACGCCAGCAGCAGCCCCGCCGCACCTCTAGCGAGGGAAGCGGTCATTCGGCATGACCTTCTCGATCTTCGACGTCGGGGCGGGAATATCCCAATTCGCGAGGAACACGACGCCGCCAGCCACGATGACCAGGATGGCGAGGGCGATGATGCGGGAAAGCTTGAACATGCGCGTCCATTCTTTTATGGGCGGCCTGCGCCTGGATTGCGCCGGTCGCCATGATTGCCGAGACCCACTTGCCTGCGGTGCTGGACGAACCGGGCCTGTACCGGCCACCTTGGCGACACGCCGCGAGGCTTTGTGTTAGAGTTCGACTATGGCGATTTTACGGCACTATTCCGTCCAAGCAAACCGGGCAATGCGACTTGCGCGCGGTCTGGCGTGCGGCCTTCTCGAATCGAGACCAGGTCGAGGTGCTTCGTGAACGAGGCGCACCCGGGGAAATCCGCTTCGCTCCCACCCCCGCCGAGGACGCTCGTCCTGGTCGGCCTGATGGGGGCGGGCAAGACCTGCATCGGAAAGCGCCTTGCCCAGGCGTTCGGCCTGGAGTTCGTCGACGCGGACGAAGAGATCGAGACGGCGGCTGGCTGCACCATCGAGGATATTTTTGCGCGTTACGGCGAGCCCCATTTCCGCGACGGGGAGCGGCGCGTGATTGCACGGCTGCTCGATCGGCCTGCGCACGTGCTGGCGACGGGTGGGGGAGCCTTCATGGACCTCCGCACGCGGGAGAAGGTCCGCGAGCGCGGGATCTCCATTTGGCTGCGCGCGGATATTGAGCTTCTGCTGCGCCGGGTCTCGCGCCGCAACAACCGCCCGCTCCTCAAGGAAGGCGACCGGCGCGCCACCCTCGAGCGCCTCATCGAACTGCGCTATCCCACGTATGCCGAGGCGGACATCACGGTCGACAGCATGGAGGCATCGCCCGATGCGACCGCGGAGCGGGTCGTGGCGGCACTTCGCTCGTTCCTCGCGTCGAGCGCGGGCGAGCGCAGCCGCACGCTGCAGCGCGCAGCACCATGAAGGACTATAAGAGCATATCCGTCGCCCTCGGCGCACGGGGCTACGAGATCCTTCTCGGCAGCGGATTGCTCGATCGGGCGGGCGAGCTGATGGCGCCAGTACTTGCGCGGCCCCGCGTCGTCGTGGTGACGGACCGCAACGCCGCCCTGCATCTGCCGCGGCTCACTGTCGCCCTCGACCGCGCCAGAATCGCCCATGACGAGATCGTCCTGCCCGCCGGAGAGGCTACGAAGGACTTCGCGCATCTCGAAGCGCTGATCGATCGGCTTCTCGCCGGGCGCATCGAGCGCTCCACCGCACTCGTGGCACTCGGCGGCGGCGTGATCGGAGATTTGACCGGCTTTGCCGCCAGCATCGTCCTGCGCGGAGTCGATTTCGTGCAGATCCCGACGACCCTCCTCGCCCAAGTCGACAGCGCCGTCGGCGGCAAGACCGGGATCAACACGGGCCAAGGCAAGAATCTCGTGGGGAGCTTCCATCAGCCCCGCCTCGTGATCGCCGATCTTTCGACCCTCGACACCCTACCCCCGCGCGAGTTCCTCGCGGGCTACGCCGAGATCGTCAAATACGGGTTGATCGGCGATGCCGAATTCTTCAATTGGCTCGAGGCGCGCGGTCCAGCACTGGTCGCCGGAGATACTAACGCACGCTTTGAGGCGATTGCGAAGAGCTGCATCGCCAAGGCCGCCATCGTCGCGGCGGATGAGCGCGAGGCGGGACAGCGCGCACTCCTCAATCTCGGTCACACCTTCGGCCATGCGTTCGAGGCCGAGACGGGCTTCGGCGCCGAGCTTCTTCATGGTGAAGCCGTAGCCCTCGGCATGGTGATGGCGTTCGATCTCTCCGTGCGGCTCGGTCATTGCGCGCTCGAGGATGCGGGCCGCGTGCGCCGCCACTTGGATGCGGTCGGCCTGCCGACCGAGCTTACCCGCCGCGACGGCCGGCGCTGGGACGCAGGCGCCCTTCTCGAGCATATGGCGCGTGACAAGAAGGTGCGCGACGGCAAGATCGCTTTCGTGCTTGCCCGCGGCATCGGCCAAGCCTTCGTCGCGCAAGACGTGACGCGCGAATCCGTGCGCGAACTGCTCGACGACGCAGTCGCGGCCTGAGTTTCCGAGAGTTGGGCGAGCCGGCGATGGATATCGACCTTTCGCTTGTCGGCACGATTGTTCTGATCGCGGGCCTGCTGGCGGCATCGGCCTTTTTCTCGGCCTCCGAGACGGCGATCACGGGTGCCTCGCGCCCGCGCATGCACGCGCTCGAGAAACGCGGCAATGCCCGTGCGCGGGTCGTCAACCAGCTTCGTGCGTCGACCGAGCGCATGATCGGCGGCATCCTGTTCGGGAACAATCTCGCGAACATCCTGGCTTCGTCGCTGGCGACGAGCATCCTGATCGCCTGGTTCGGCAACGCCGGTGTGGCCTACGCGACCATCGTCATGACTTTGCTCATCCTGCTCTTCGGGGAAGTGTTGCCGAAGAGCTATGCGCTTCACCACTCGGATCGCGTTGCCCTTGCGACAGCACCGATCGTGCGCGCGATCGTCTGGCTGCTGACACCCATCACGAGTGCGGTCGAGGTCGCTGTGCGCGCCCTCCTGAAGCTGCTCGGCGTCAAGATCGGCGGCGGCGTGAGCGTGCTGCACCGGGAAGAGGAGCTGCGCGGCGCCATCGACCTCCACCGCGGGCCCGGGCCCGAAACCGTACAGGAGCGGCGCATGCTGCGAAGCGTGCTCGATCTCGACGAGGTCACGGCGGGCGAGGTCATGGTCCATCGCAAGAACGTCGTCGCGGTCGATGCGGACCTGCCGACCGACAGGATTCTCGACGCCGTGGCCGACAGCCAGTATTCGCGCCTCCCGCTCTGGCGCGGGGATCCCGACAATATCGTCGGCGTGCTGCACGTGAAGACGCTTCTGCATGCGGTGCGCACGCACAAGGGTGCGCTCGAATCGCTCAAGATCGATTCCGTGATGGCCAAGCCGTGGTTCGTTCCCGATACCACCTCGCTCCTCGACCAGCTCCAGGCCTTCCGCAAACGCCGGGAGCACATCGCCTTCGTGGTCGACGAGTACGGCGCCTTCATGGGCGTCGTGACGCTCGAGGACGTGCTCGAAGAGATCGTCGGCGACATCACGGACGAGCTCGACCTTGCCGTGCCCGGCGTGCGGCTGGAACCGGGCGGGACCTATGTGGTCGACGGCAGCGTGACGATCCGGGATCTCAACCGCGAATTCGATTGGCGTTTGCCCGACGACGAGGCGACGACGATCGCCGGCCTCGTCATGCACGAAGCGCGCATGATTCCCGAGCCGGGCCAGATCTTCACCTTTTTCGGCTTCCGCTTCGAGGTGCTGCGCCGGCAGCGCAATCAGATCACCGCGATCCGAATCACCCCGCCGCCGCTCGAGGAAGGGAAATAGACCGGCCGCGATCGGGCTGCGGCGTGCCGGCCGCAGCGTGCTTGACTGCAGCATGCTTGACCATCCGCCCGCCCGCCTTAATATTGCATTGCACAACGAACGGACCGTCATCATGCCTCTCACAGCGGCGAGCGAGCGCGAGCTTATCCACACCCGGCAGGTCGTCTGCCGCGGCTACCGGCGATCCGACGGGTACTGGGACATCGAGGGTCACCTCGTCGACACCAAGAGCTATAGCTGGAAAAGCGATTACCGCGGCGACGTGCCGCCCGGTGTCCCGGTCCACGAGATGTGGCTGCGCCTTACGATCGACGATGACTTCTTCATTCATGGCGCGGAAGCGTCGAGCGACTTCCACCCGTTCCGGGTCTGCCCGGAAGTCACGCCGAACTTCGCGGCACTCAAGGGTTTGCGCATCGGGCCGGGCTGGCGGCGGCATCTTAGGGAGCTCGTGGGCGGGACGAAGGGCTGCACCCATCTCGTCGAGCTCTTGGCCCCGCTCGCGACGGCCGCCTATCAGACGATCTACCGGATCCGCGAGAAGAAGCGGCGCGAGGAGAACCAGCTCGATCCGCACAAAAAACCCGAACTGATCGATACCTGCCACGCGCTTGCAAGCGACAGCGAGGTTGTCGAACGCTATTGGCCCGATTTCTATACCGGCAAAAGAGCCGCGAAGGGCTGAGCTGCGTCCCGTTCGGCCGGACCCGGAGGCGGGTCGTGTTCTGGTTTGATAACCGGGTTTGAAATCCGGCCACCGCCAAGGCATGCTCGGCAAATGCTGGATTTGCGGATCAGATCGGCCCGAGCCGGCGAGGTTGATGCACTGACGGCACTCTGTGTCCAATCCAAAGCGTACTGGGGCTACGGTGCCGACTTTATGAAGCGGTCGGCGGTCGCCTTGGCGGTGACGCCGTCGATGATCGAGGAGGGGCGTGTTCTGGTTGCCGAGGATCGGCACGCCAATCCGGTTGGTGTCGCGGCCATCGAGCGGCTGGGCGGCGACGGCAAATTCGATCTCGCACGTTTGTTCGTGTTGCCTTCCGCAATGAGAGCCGGGGTCGGGCGCGCGCTTTTTGAGGCTGCGGTCAAGCTTGCGGAGATCGAAGGGGGCACTTCCTTGCTGATCCTCTCCGATCCGTTTGCCGAGGCGTTCTACGCGCGGCTCGGTGCCGTGAAGATCGGCGAGGGGCCGTCGGACGCGATACCGGGACGTCTGCTGCCCCTCCTCGAATATGCGATCCCACATCGCCGCATGTCAGGGTAAGACGCTAGCCTTAAGCCGCGGCATAGAGCGGGAAACCGTGGGTCGCACATCTGCGTCCAGTACGTGAGACCGAGTCCGGCCGCCCGATTGGGCGCAAATTTCCAGAAATGCGTGGGCTTTGGAGGCGATCATGATTTTCGGACAGCTAGCACTCGTCGTCTCAGCACTCTTTTCCGGTGCGGCCGTCTATATCAACGTCGCTGAGCAGCCTGCGCGGCTGGAGCTTGACGACCGATCCCTGCTCGTCGAATGGAAGCGCGCCTACAAATGCGGCTTCGGCATGCAAGCGCCCCTTGCAGTCGCCGGATTTCTGCTCGGGCTGCTGGCGTGGTGGCAAGGCGATGGCTGGCTGTGGCTCCTCGGCGCACTCGCCCTAATCATGAACTGGCCCTACACCCTCTTCGGCATCATGCCGACCAACGCCGAACTCATGGCAATCGATCCTGCGCGTGCCGGACCCGAGAGCCGCAAGCTCATCGAAAAATGGGCGAGGCTGCACGCTGTTCGTACCGCACTCGGGTTTGCGGCGACGCTTTTGTTTCTATGGGCGTCGCAGCACTCGATTTGAAGGCGGCCAATTGCGCCGTGGGCTGCAAAAGCCGACGTGCTGCGGTCAGTGCCGCAGATGGCTCTCGCGCCGGTGGGAAATGCCGCCATGCCCGGCATTGGCGTGGCCATCATCTGTCGCGGCAGCACGGAAATAACTCACGATGAAAACGCGGATGGCCGCCGTGAGGCTGGATCCGTGGCGCTGGGCGTCGATCAGCGACGCGACCTCGTTGATCGACCGGCGCTCGCGCCGCGCGATCTCCTGGAGTGCATCCCACATCTGGGGCTCGAGGCGAACGCTCGTGCGGCGCCCCGATATCATGATGTTGCGGTTCTGCAGCATGTGCGTCCCGTTCACCCCAGGCGTGGGTGCTGCTGGTGCGGTCGTTTCGCTAAAGCATATTCCGGCAACGTGGATGCCGGGCGCGCTGAGCCGATCCCGTTTACCCCACCAACCACGTCACGGCACCGGAGTGCGCGCCAGTGCCACCGCCTCCGCCGGCGTCAGGGTCTGAAGCGAAAGCGCGTGGATGTCGCTCTTGAGATCGTCCGCGAGGATTTCGTAAACGAGGCGTTGACGCGCCACTCTGGGACGGCCCTCGAAGGCGGCGGACACGATTTCCAAGCGGAAATGCGTCTCCCCCTCGGGCCGCGCACCGGCATGGCCCGCGTGGCGATGGGATTCGTCGAGGATTTCGAGGCGTTCCGGCCGGAGCGCTTCGCTGAGCTTCGCCTTGATTCGTGCCGCCACGCGCATGGCTGCCTCCTGAAATTGCAGCATCTCGCCGTCAATCGAGAAGTGATACGGTTTGGCGGATCGTCAACCCGCGAGATTTATTCCCAACCGCCCGCCCTCTCGAACCCGATCCTCCATGTCCCGCCGAAACGCCATATTTGTCTTCGTTGTCCTGATCCTGATATGGGGTCTCAACTGGCCGATCATGAAGATCGGGCTCGCGCATATTTCGCCTGCCTGGTTCACCGCATTACGCATGCTGTCGTCAATACCCTGCCTGTTCGCGGTGCTGCTCGTGCAAGGGCGCGTCAGCCTCCCAAAGCCCCAGGATATCCCGGTCCTGCTCTCCGTGGGGCTCCTGCAGATGGCGCTCTTCATGGGTCTCACCAACTTCGCCCTTCAGCGGGTACCGGCCGGCCGTGCCGCCATACTTGCCTACACAACACCACTTTGGGTGACCCCACTCGCGGCAATCTTCCTCAAAGAGCGCCTGAGTGCGCTCAAGCTCATCGGGGTCGCATTGGGGATGCTGGGGGTCGTCGTGCTCTTCAATCCCTTGGGCTTCGATTGGAGCGAGCGACGGGTGGTGGTCGGCAACGGCTTGCTGATGTTGGCGGCGTTTCTTTGGGCGCTTTGCATCGTCCATGTGCGGCGCCATCGCTGGCATGCGACAACGCTCGAGCTCATGCCCTGGCAAATGATGCTCGGTGCCGCGCCTCTCGTCCTCTTCGCCTAT
>DATDHA010000012.1:0-8656 GCA_036521815.1 Alphaproteobacteria bacterium
GTTCTTCGAGGGCCGTGCCGCCATCGAGGCGTTCCTCGCGCGCAAGTGGAACCGTGAGCTCGACTATCGCCTGATCAAGGAAGTCTGGGCCTTCCGCGAGAACCGCATCGCTGTCCGCTTCGCCTATGAATGGCACGACGATAGCCGCAACTGGTTCCGCAGCTACGGCAACGAGAATTGGGAATTCGACGAGCACGGATTGATGCGCATGCGCATCGCCAGCATCAACGACCTCCCGATCGCGGAGAGCGAGCGCAAGTACCATTGGCCCCTTGGCCGGCGTCCCGACGATCACCCCACCCTCAGCGATCTCGGGCTTTGAGCGAGGTCATCATGGACGGCACCCCGAGATTCTCGAGCGACGTCGCGTTCACGCCGACGGTCAAGGCGGTGCAGAGCCGCAAGGGCTCCCGCCGCGCTTACGGGAAAATGGAGCAGCGTGGCGCCTGGGAGACGCGGATTTCGCCCGATCTCAAGCACTTCATCGAGGCTCAAACGAGCGTCTTCCTGGCAACCGCGAATGCGGAGGGTCAGCCCTATATTCAGCATCGCGGCGGTCCGGCCGGTTTCCTGAGGGTGCTCGACGAGCGCACGATCGGCTTCGCCGACTTCAGCGGCAACCGCCAATACATCACGCAAGGCAACCTCGCGGACAATCCCAAGGCGCATCTTTTCCTGATCGACTTTGCGCAGCAACGACGCATCAAGATTTGGGGCGAAGCGCGCGTCGTCGAGGGCGATGCCGAGCTGATCGCGAAGCTCATGCCGCAAGGCTATGAGGCGCGCCCGGAACAAGCGATCCTCTTCAGCGTCGCTGCCTGGGACGCGAATTGCTCCCAGCATATCCCGCAACGCTTCGAAGCCGCCGACGTGCTCGCCGCCCTCGCCGCCCGAGACAAACGCATCGCGGCACTGGAAGCGGAGATTGCCGTCTTGCGTGAGGCGGTTGGGTAAAAGAGGTGCCCTACCCAGGCAATCTGTTTCAGTTGCTCGCCTGCTGCTTGAGCTCAGCGCTGACGATCGGGAGCTTGCGGAGCCGCTTCCCGGTTGCGGCGAAGACCGCATTGGTGACCGCAGGTGCGATTGCCGCCGTCCCTGGTTCGCCCATGCCGCCGGGTAGCTCGGCGCTTTCGATCAGATAGACCTCGACGACCGGCGCCTCGTCGATGCGCAGCACCTGGTAGCTGTCGAAATTGCTTTGCTCGACGCGGCCATCCTTGATCGTGATCTCGCCATAAAGTGCCGCGGTGATCCCAAAGATGACGCCGCCCTGGATTTGCGCCTTCACGGTATCCGGATTGACGATCCGGCCGCAGTCCACGGCGCAGACGACGCGCGTGACTCGCACCTGTCCGTTCTTGTCGACCGCGACCTCGGCGACTTGGGCCACGTAGCTGCCGAAGCCCTCGATGACCGAAATACCTCGGCCGCTGCCGGCCGTCATGGGCGTTCCCCAACCCGCCTTCTCCGCCGCGAGATCGAGCACGGCTTTCGCGCGCGGCGCCTTGCCGAGCAGCGCGCGGCGGTATTCGACCGGGTCCTTCTTCGCCGCCGCCGCAAGCTCGTCGATGAAGCCTTCCACCATGAAGGCGTTATGCGTGACGCCGACACCGCGCCACCAGCCTGTCGTCAAGCCCTGCGGCGGCTCCTGGCGGACATAGTCCACGAGAAGATTGGAGAAGTCGTAGGGGCCTGAAGCACCCTCGACGGCGTCCGCGTCGAGGCCGTCCTTGAAGTAAGGTGGCGCCCACCGCGCGAGAATCGACGAAGCTACGATACGGTGCTTTAGCGCGACCGGCATGCCGTCATCGTTCAATGCGGCGGTGAGGCGGTCGTAATAGTAGGGCCGGTAGATATCGTGCTGGATATCCTCCTCGCGGGTCCACACCACCTTGACCGGGCCTTTCACCTCTTTCGCGATCCGCACCGCCAGGGTGACGCCGTCCACATCCAGCCGGCGGCCGAAGCCGCCGCCGAGCAGGTGGTTGTGGACCTTGACCTTCTCCAGCGGCAAGCCGATGACCGCTGCCGCGGTGGCTTGGGCGCGGGTCAGCACTTGGGTTCCGACCCAGACATCGCAACCATCGGGGCGCACATGCACGGTGCAGTTCATCGGCTCCATCGCCGCGTGCGCCAGGAGCGGGAGCTGATAGATCGCCTCCACCGTCCGGGCCGCACCCGCGATCGCCGTGGCGACATCGCCCTGTTGCTTTGCGATCACACCGGGCTTGTCGACCGCATCCCCGAGCTGCCTGACGAGGTCGGCGGTCGAGAAACTCGCGTTCGCACCGCCATCCCAAGTGATGTCGAGGGCGTCGAGGCCCTTTTTTGCCGCCCCCATATGGTCGGCCACCACGGCCACGGCGTCGTCGAGGCGGACAACCTGCCGCACGCCCTTGATCGCCTTCGCCTTGCTGTCGTCGACGCGCGCGAGCTTGCCGCCGAATACGGGGCAAGCCGCGACTGTCGCGATCTTCATGCCCGGCACTTTGACGTCGATGCCGAACTCCGCCTTGCCATTCACCTTGGTCGGCGTGTCGAGGCGCTTGGCGGGCGTTCCGATCAGCTTGAAGTCTTTCGGGTCCTTGAGGACGACCGTGCCCGGCACAGGCAGCGCCGCCGCCTTGTCGACCAAGGCGCCGTAGTCGAGCTTTCGCCCGCTCGCCGCGTGGATGACCGCACCCCGCTCGGCGCGGCACGAACTCGCATCGACCTTCCAGCTCTTCGCGGCCGCGGACAGAAGCATCATCCGTGCTGTCGCACCGGCCCGCCGGAGCGGCTCCCATGCCTGGCGCACCGACGTCGACCCGCCCGTCACCTGGAAACCGAGGAGGGTGTTGGCGTAGAGTTTGTCGTCCGGGGGAGCATGTTCGACGCTGACCTGGCTCAGCGCCACTTCCAGCTCCTCGGCAATCAGCATCAGCATCGAGGTGTAAGTACCCCGTCCCATTTCGACCTGGGCGACGATCAGCGTCACGCGCCCGTCGCGCCCGATGCGGATGTAGGCGTTGGGCGAGAAGTCGCTTGGGGATGCGGCCTCGGCATCGCCGATTCCCGCGGGCAAATGGAAACCGAGCAGGAGCCCCCCGCCGACCGCGGCAGCGGCTTGCAGGAACGTCCGGCGTGAAAAACCGCTACCGCCCGCCCGATCGGCGGCATCGGCCACGGGAATCGATCGATCCAGCCGCATGCTCAACCTTTCTGCTCGTTGGACGCAGCGGACCCGGCCGCGGACTTGATCGCTTCGCGGATGCGGACATAGGTGCCGCAGCGGCAGATATTGCCCGCCATCGCGTCGTCGATGTCCTTGTCGCTCGGATGCTGATTGCTTGCGAGAAGTGCCGCGGCGGACATGATCTGGCCCGACTGGCAATAGCCGCACTGCACGACCTCGACATCGAGCCACGCCTTTTGGATCTTCTGGCCGGCCGGCGTATTGCCGATCGCCTCGATCGCGGTGATCGCCGCGACACCAACACTGTCGATCGACGTGATGCAGGAGCGCGTGGGAGCCCCGTCCAGGTGGACCGTGCAGGCCCCGCAAAGGGCCGCACCGCATCCGAATTTCGTTCCCGTCATGCCGAGCACGTCGCGCAGAACCCAAAGGAGTGGTGTATCGCCCTCGACATCGACGCGCTGCTTCAGTCCATTGACTTTTATTTCGTAGGCCATGGCTGTCTCCTCGGCTCGCGGCGTCATATAGGTCACGCAGGTGCCGCGGTCAAATTCGACATGGACGTGCAGCGATCCGACATGTCGCTGCGCGACCCGACAACAGACTTCGCCAAGTGACAATTCGGTGACGAGTCGGGCCGAGACGCGCGCCGGCGTCGGGGCAACCCATTCGCGTGGCTGCCGCGATCGCCGGCGAGCGTCATGCCATCTCGCCTATCCGCGTGAACTCGTTTGTAGGACGATTGTTCGTAAGGGAGGGATCGTCGCGCCGATTTAATGCTTGTCGAATTTCAGTGCTTCGTGGAGCTGCACAAGTGCCGCGTCGCAGTCCTTGAGTGCGTGCTCGCGGTGGCCGCCGAAATCGTGCGCCGCGTGCCTCATGTAGTCCCTTGCCTTCTCGAGTGCGTCGATCGCCCTGCGGATTTCGGGGTGCTCCTCTTCCGCTTTGGCGATGCCGGCGGCGAGTGTCAGTCCTGCAATCGTGGCGGCGGCGGCACCGGTGAGGGTGCTGCGACGAGTGATGCTCATGCGGTGATTCTCCTTGAGTGCAACCGACGCGACTGCGCGCCGCATCGGCGATTTCGACGAGGGCCGGCAAGCGGCATCGGCGGACGTCCGCCGATGCGCGGGAAGATAGCGCACCCGCGTGTGGAATTGGAGAGGAATTCGCCGGCACTCGCGGCATGAGCTGTTGGAACCTGAGCCAACTCATTATATTAGATAGTATGCATATTAATCATTCCGAATATTTGTCCCGTCTATAGAGATGGGGCCTTGGTCAAAACCGATATCCCAGGCAAATCGCGCCGATGGAAATCGCGATGCACGCAACGAGCCGCCGAATTGTGAAGCTCTCGCCAAGAAAGATGCGGCCGATCGCGGCGGCGAACACGATGCTTGTCTCCCGCAAGGCCGAGACCGGCCCGATCGGGCTCAGCGTGAACGCCCAAATCACAACGCCGTAAGTCAGGAGCTGGACGATACCGGCAGCCAGGGCCTTGAGGATTTCGGGCGAGCGAAGCTCGATCGCGATCCGCCGCCCCATGGCGCGGAACGTAAGCGGCATGAGGATGCCGTAGAGGAGGAAAAGCCAGGTCGAATACGCATAAGGACTTCCCGCAAGACTTGCCCCAACACCGTCGGTCACCGTGTAGCTCGCGATGATGAAGCCGGTCGCGAGCGCTGCCGCGACCGATGCCGCATTGGCGCCCCGCTTGCCGAGTGCCAAGCTCATGATCCCGAGCGAGACCAGGACGATGCCCGCCAAGGCTTGGATGCCGAGCCGTTCATGCGCGAAGAGGGCCGCCCCGAGTGTGACGAGCAAGGGCACGCAACCGCGGACGATCGGGTAGACCTGCCCAAGCTCGGCATGGCGATACGCGATGACGAGGAAGACGCTGTAGCCGACCTGAAGAAGGGCCGAGAGGCAAAGATTTGGCCAGCTTGCCGGGAGCGGCAGCGGAAGGAACAGGGCAACGGGTATAGCCACCGCCGTGGTCGCGAAGCTCATGACCGTCACGGCGAGCAGCCGATCGGCGCTTCTGCGCAAGATCGCGTTCCAGCTCGCGTGCAGAATGGCGGCGCAAAGAACCAGGCCGACGACGGTGGGTGTCATCGCCCGGCTCCGCGTCCGCTCGCTACCGCGTCGATGGGGAAATGAAGCGATCGGCCGGCGATACGGCTCTGCATCGATCGAGACCCATCCCTACGCCGGTATGACCCGGATCAGGTTCAAGGGGTCGTTCCGCAATGGAACCTCTCAGCCGGTATCGGCTCCCCCTGGCAATGGGCTCACTCTAAGGCGCTGGACCGCGCGCGGCAAGCGAATGGCGCAACCCTGGCGGCGCGGAGGCGGCGCCGCGAAGGGTGAGACCCCCCACCCGCTCGCTGACGCTCGCGACCTCCCCCTCAAGTGGGGAGGTGAATATGAAAGCCCTCCCCACTTGCGGGGAAGTGTTGGGAGGGGGGTCGATTTCGATAGCTCACTTATTAAGTTCAGCTCACCCCTCACCCGGCACCGCTGGCGCGGCGCCGGACTCCCCCTCAAGGTGGGGAGGTGGAATTGAGTGGTGCGATCGATCGCGCTTCAGCGGCCGAAATGCAGGCGATCGAAGCGGCGACGGAATTGGCTCACATCGCGCGCGACGGCTTCGGGTGGCTCCTTGTCGGAGAGCGCTCGCGCGATGAGCGTTGCAAGTGCCGGCATGTCGGCCTCCCCCAGCGGACAATTTCCGGCGTGCCGATCCGAATTCCGTTCACGTCGCCCTCGACGGCTGGCGCCGGCAGGCCGATGCCGCAGGTCAAGACGTTCGCGCGCCGCAGGCGCTTGGCGCCAGTTTGCCCGCCGCCATAGGCCGCCGCCTCGACGGCGAATTGGTGCGAGCGCGTGGCCCCGAGCGCCTGGGCGAAGATGCCAACACCTTCCCCATCCAGGTTCCTGGCCAGGGCGCGCGCAGTCTCCACCATCGCCTTGGCATAAGGGCCGCCATGCACCTTCCAATCGAGCAGCGTCATCGCCAGGGCGGCCGACTTTCCGGCATCGAAATTCGCGGTCATGCCTGGATACGCGATGCGGTCCAGCCGTTCGGCGATCTCGGGCTCGTTGGAGAGGATCAGGCCCGAGGCGGGTCCGCCCAAGCTCTTATACGCACTCATGGTCATCGCATGAGCGCCCTCGGCGAGCGGTTGCTGCCAGACCGCGCCGGCGATCAGCCCGGAGACATGGGCCGCATCGTAAAGCACCCAAGCGGCGACCTCGTCCGCGATTTCGCGGATCTCGCGCACGGGGTGCGGAAAGAGATTGAGGCTGCCGCCCACGGTGATCAGCTTGGGGCGGCATTTTTTCGCAAGTGCCCGCAGACGGTCCACGTCGATCGTGTAGGAGCCTGGATCAACCGGTGCGTCGTGGGTCACGACCCCGTAGCGCCCGGCGACCCCGGCCAAATGGTGGCTGACGTGCCCGCCGATCGCGGCGGGTGGTGCGATGATCGCGTCGCCCGGTTTCGCGGCCGCCATGAAGACGTAGAGATTGGCGAGCACACCCGAGCCGACGCGGAGCTCGGCGAAGCGTGCGCCGAACGTCTCGGCCGCCAGCTCGGCCGCGATCACCTCGATCCGCTCGATGGCTTCGAGGCCCATCTCGTACTTCGCACCGGGGTAGCCGAGCGAGGGCCTGCCGAGACCGCGGGCCAGGAGCGCTTCGGCGCGCGGATTCATGACGTTCGTCGCGGGATTGAGGTTGACGCAGTCGAGCTCGTGGATCGTGCGGTTCTCGTCGACGAGGCGGAGAAGCTCGCGCTCGATCGCGTCCGCGTCACCCGCCGCCGTCTCGCGCGCAAGCGATTGAACGAAAGCCTCGGACTCCTTCGGCACCCACCGCCGCCTCTCCAACATCGTCATCGACCCACCCTCGATCCGAATTGCTCTTGCCGCGCCATACTAAAGCCTGATCCGTGGCTTTAGCACGGGCATGCCTATTTTGGAAATTCGGGCTATGCTTGGCGGCATGGACGTGGGGGCGTGGCTCGAAACGCTGGGCCTTGGCCAATACGCTCGGGTCTTCGCCGAGAACGACATCGATTTTGCCTTGCTCCCCAATCTCACGGACGCCGATCTCAGGGAACTCGGCATCGGCTCGCTCG
The DNA here is from genome assembly GCA_036521815.1 of Alphaproteobacteria bacterium. Taxonomy (GTDB): domain Bacteria; phylum Pseudomonadota; class Alphaproteobacteria; order JACZXZ01; family JACZXZ01; genus DATDHA01. The sequence continues at coordinate 7,317 of DATDHA010000012.1, forward strand.
GCCACCGCAAGCGGATTTTGGCCGCCGCGGCCGAGATGGCGCCGTCGTTGCCGGCCGCATCTCCTCCAGCCCCTGCCTTGGCCCCAGCCACCCCTTCCGCCCATGAGCGCCGGCAAGTCACGATCCTCTTCGCGGACCTCTCGGGCTTCACGGAGCTCTCGCATACGCTCGACGCCGAGGAGCTGCACGACCTCGTGGGCCGCTACACCGCCGACGTCGACCGCACCGTGGTCGAATATGGCGGCACGGTCGACAAGCATATCGGCGATGCGGTGATGGCGCTCTTCGGCGCGCCGCGCGCGCACGACGACGATCCGCTGCGCGCGGCACGGGCAGCCCTCGACATTCACGAAGCGATCGGCCTGCTGGGTGTGAGCCTCGGCCGCGACTTGCAAGCCCATGTCGGTATCGCGAGTGGCGAGGTCGTGGCGGGTGCGGTCGGCCGCGTCGATGCGCAGGACTATACGGTGTTGGGCGAGTCGGTGAACCTCGCGGCACGCCTGGTCGCCGCCGCCGGACCTGGTCAGACGCTTATCTCGGAATCCGTCCATCGCGCACTCGCCGCTCAGGTTGTATCGGAGCCGCTCGGCGAAATGCGCTTCAAGGGAATCGAAGCACCCGTCCGCGTATGGCGCTTGCGGGCACTCGCGGCTGAAGGGCCTTTGGCAACCCGCGTGCCGTTCATCGGCCGGGGCGCCGAGCTCGAGCAATTCAAGGGCATCCTCGCCGCATGCCTTGGCCGCCGCCGCGGCCAGGTCATCTATGTTCGCGGCGAAGCGGGAATCGGCAAGACGCGCCTGGTCGAGGAGATGCGGCGGCTTGCCGAAGTGCTGGGGTTCATCAACCATCGCGGGCTCGTGCTGGATTTTGGTGTCGGCAAAGGCCAGGACCCGATCCGCACCATCGTGCGGAGCTTGCTCGGCCTCTCCGGAAGTGCGGACCCCGACGAGCGCCAGCGCGCCGCCGATCGGGTCGCGGGCGAAGGACGGGTTGGCGCCGAGCGCATCGCCTTCCTCCACGACCTGCTCGACCTGCCCCAGCGCGGCGAAGATCGCGCACTTTACGACGCCATGGACAATACCGCGCGCAACCGCGGCAAGCGCGCCGTCGTGGCGGGCCTCGTCGAGGACGCATGTTCGCATGCGCCGACCATGATCATGGTCGAGGATCTGCATTGGGCGGACCCGCTCGTCCTCCAGCATACCGCGGCGATCGCCGCGGCAGTCGCCAACGGACCGGGCCTCCTCGTGGCAACGTCGCGGATCGAGGGCGATCGGCTCGACGCGGCCTGGCGCGCCGGTTGCCGGGCAACACCATTCGCGACGATCGATCTCGGTCCA
>DATDHA010000013.1:0-7774 GCA_036521815.1 Alphaproteobacteria bacterium
ATCGCATCGAGTTCACCATGCGTCGGCTGCCGAGCGCGGATTAACCGGGGTCAACACAGGGCCATCCGTCACGGCCACTTCACCACCGGCGGGAGCGAGGAGAGGATCGAGTCGACATTGCCGCCGGTCTTGAGGCCGAAGATGGTGCCGCGGTCGTAGAGCAGGTTGAACTCGACGTAGCGCCCGCGGCGCATGAGCTGGTGCGTGCGCTCGGCCGGGGTCCATGGCTCGTTCATCCGGCGCCGGACGATCCTGGGATAGACGTCGAGAAATGCGCTCCCCACGCTGCGTGTGAAGGCGAAGCGATGCTCCCACGGGCCCTCTTCCAAGTAGTCGTAGAAAATCCCGCCCACGCCGCGCGGCTCGCCGCGATGCTTCAGGACGAAATAGTCGTCGCACCATTTCTTGAAACGCTCGTAATGGCCGGCGTCGTGGGCATCGCAGGCAGCCTTCATGGCGGCATGGAAGGTGGCGGTGTCGGCGGCATCCGGCGTCATCGGGGTGAGATCGGCACCACCGCCGAACCAGTCCTTCGACGTGACGACGTGGCGCGTGTTCATATGCACGGCTGGAACGCGCGGCGATTGCATGTGCGCCACAACGGATATCCCCGACGCCCAGAACCGAGGATCCGCCTGAGCGCCGGGAACCTCCTTGCGGAATTCGGGCGAGAATTCGCCGAAGACGGTCGAGATGTTGACGCCGACCTTCTCGAAGACGCGGCCCCGCATGACGGCCATCTCGCCCCCTCCCCCACCTTCGCGGGTCCAGCTCTGGCGCGCGAAACGCCCGGCGGGCCGGTCGGTGAAGGTGCCGGAATGCTCGTCCTCGAGCTTTTCGAACGCGGCACAAATGTCGTCGCGCAAGTTCTCGAACCAGGATTTGGCCTGGGTCTTGTGGGCTTCCGTCACAGGTGTGCCGCTTGCTTCAGCGCTCATCGGTCCCCCTTGGCAGTAATCCCGTCTGCCGCAATGCTTCGCCGAGTACCATGGCCGCGGCAACCGCGACGTTCAAGGAGCGCAGGCCCGGCACGAGGGCGATCCTGAGGCGCGCATCGGCGAGTGCGTGGACTGCATCAGGCACGCCTGCCGACTCGCGCCCGACCATGATCATGTCGTCGGTGTTGTACGCAAAATCCTGGTAGGCGACCTCGCCCTTCGTCGTCAGCAGTAAAAGCCGCGCGTCAGGCGCGCCTTGGCGCCGCGACACCTCGAAGTGTGCGAAGGAGTCATGCCGCGTGAGTGCCACATGCTCGAGATAGTCCATCCCCGCACGCCGCAAATGCCGGTCCGAGAATACGAACCCACAGGGCTCGATGAGCTCGACCGGCACCCCGAGGCAGGCGGCAAGCCGCATCATCGTGCCGGCGTTTTGCGGGATATCGGGCTCATAGAGGACAAGGCGCATGGCGAAGACCGGGGCTCCTTCGAGGGCCATCATCGCAGAGATGGGCGTTGGCGTTCCAGGGGCGGAAAGCCGGGCCGGCGCCCACGGCAAACCGAGGTGGGTGGGGGCAAAGCCTGCGCTTTGCAAGGCTAGCGATTTGCTTTATATCCGACGCCCGAACAGGTCATTCCGAGGGGAGTGCTTTTTTGGGGCTTTCCGGGCCGGTGCGGCAGGTTGTCACATTGTTTCGGCACCTCCGGTCTTTAGAACCAATCGCAAGGTGTGGCGCGCGAGGGTGGCCGCGCCGTCGAGACCAGATATCGGAAAGGAGCGGACATGGCGTCAAGCGCGCAATCAGGCGCTCACGGTGCGCAGGGTGCGGGTGTGAATCGCCGGGATTTCCTTTACCTGGCGACCGGTGCCGTGGGCGCCATTGGCACGGCGATTGCGGCTTGGCCGTTCATTTACAGCATGAACCCTGCTGCCGACGTTCTGGCACTTTCCACGACCGAAGTCGATCTCGCACCGGTCCAGACCGGCCAGCGCATCACCGTCAAATGGCGCAGCCAGCCCGTGTTCGTGGCACACCGCACCGAAGATGAGATCAAGGCGGCGGACGACGTGAACGTCGAGGAGCTTCGCGACCCACAGGCCGACTCGGCGCGCGTGAAGAAGCCCGAATGGCTCATCATGGTTGGAATTTGCACACATCTCGGCTGCGTGCCCCTCGGCCAGAGGCCGACCGATCCGCGCGGCGATTGGAAAGGCTGGTTCTGCCCTTGCCACGGCTCCCAGTACGACACCTCGGGCCGCATCCGCAAAGGGCCGGCACCGGCCAATCTCGCCGTGCCGCAATACGCGTTCTTGACCGACACAACCATCCGGATCGGCTAGGGAGTGCCATCATGAGCGAACCCGCCTGGACAAATCCGGCCGTCAAGTGGATCGACGAGCGCCTGCCGATCTTCACGGTGATGCGGCACAGCGCCATCGAATATCCGACGCCGAAGAACCTCAGCTACTGGTGGAACTTCGGCTCGCTCTCGGGATTCATGCTTGTCCTCATGATCGCGACCGGCGTGGTTCTCGCGATGCAGTATACGCCGAACAGCGCTCTCGCCTTCGACAGCGTCGAGCGCATCATGCGCGACGTGAACTATGGCTGGCTGCTGCGCTATATCCACATGAACGGCGCCTCGTTCTTCTTCATCGCGGTCTACATCCACATCTTCCGCGGCCTCTATTACGGCTCCTACAAGACCCCGCGGGAGCTTCTGTGGTGGCTCGGCCTCATAATCCTCATCCTGATGATGGCGACGGCGTTCATGGGCTACGTGCTTCCCTGGGGCCAAATGAGCTTCTGGGGGGCGACCGTGATCACGAACCTCTTTTCCGCCATCCCGCTCGTGGGAAAGCACATCGTGACATGGCTCTGGGGCGGCTTCGCGGTCGACAATCCGACCCTCAACCGCTTCTTCTCGCTCCACTACCTCCTGCCTTTCGTGATCTTTGCGGTCGTCTTCCTCCATCTCTGGGCGCTTCATACCGCGAAGTCGAACAATCCGCTCGGCATCGATACAAAGGGTCCACAGGACACCATCCCGTTCCATCCCTATTACACGGTGAAGGATCTCTTTGGGATGGGCGTGTTCCTGATCGTCTTTCTCGGAATCGTGTTCTTCGCGCCGAATTTCTTCGGGGAGCCGGACAACTATATCTTGGCCAACCCGTTGTCGACGCCGCAGCACATCGTTCCGGAGTGGTATTTCCTGCCCTATTACGCGATCCTGCGCGCGGTCCCGAACATTCTCTTCATTCCGGCGAAGCTGGCGGGCGTGATCGCGATGTTCTCGTCGATCTTCATCCTGTTCGCGCTGCCGTGGCTCGACTTCTCTCGCGTGCGCAGCGCGCGGTTCCGACCGCTCTACAAATGGGTCTACTGGCTCATGCTGATCGACGTCTTGGTCCTCGGCTATGTCGGCGCCAATCCGCCCGAAGGCTTGTACCTCGTGATCGGGCGCGTTGCGACATCCTATTATTTCCTGCACTGGCTCGTGATCGTGCCGCTCATCGCACTCTTCGAGCGGCCAAAACCACTGCCGACGAGCATCAGCACGCCCGTGCTCGGCGGCGCTGCCGTCGCCTCCGCCAAGACGATGGAGAAGGTGTGATGCGCAAGATCATGCCACGCAAGGCGGCACTTGCGGCCGCCGCAGCGCTGAGCCTCGGCTTGACCTTCTCCGCACGAGCGGAAGATCAGCCGAACCTTCCGAAGCAGAATTGGTCCTTCTACGGGGTTTTCGGCACGTTCAATCGGCCGGACCTCCAGCGCGGCTTCCAGGTCTACAAGGACGTGTGCTCGGCTTGCCATTCCATGCACCTCCTTTCCTATCGCGACCTTGGCGGCGGCGGCGCCATCGACGGCGGCATCGGCCTTTCCACGGACGAGGTCAAGGCGATCGCGGCCAGCGTCCAGGTGACCGACGGCCCGAATGACCAGGGCGACATGTTCCAACGCCCCGGCCGGCCAAGCGACCGCTTCGTATCGCCTTTCCCGAACGAGCAAGCGGCTCGCGCCTCCAACAACGGTGCCTTGCCGCCGGACCTCTCCCTGATCATCAAGGCGCGCGAGGGTGGGCCCGACTACGTCTATGGCATCCTGACGGGCTTCAAGGATGCGCCGGCGGGTTTCACCATGAATGAGGGCATGTATTACAACGAGACCTTCGCCGGTCATCAGATTGCGATGCCGCCCCCGCTCAGTGACGGTGCGGTCACTTATGCGGACGGCACCAACGCGACGGTGCCTCAAATGGCGCATGACGTGGTAACGTTCCTGACCTGGGCGGCCAATCCCGAGCTCGAGTCGCGCCATCGCATCGGCGTGAAGGTCGTCATCTTCCTCGTGATCCTCACCGGCCTTCTCTATGCGGTGAAGCGCAAGGTGTGGTCGGACGTGCACTGACGCTTACATCCGGGCGGGATGGGAAAGGGCCGCGACCGATTTCGGGCGGCCCTTTCTTTATGGGGAATGCCGTGGAATATTGTGTCAATCAGCTCGCCCTATTTTTTGCTTAAGCCGGCCGTCTCTGGGGCGCATCGTCCAGCGCTCGCTCAGCTCAATTCCAGTGCCGATACGGTGGTTACTTGGTATTTGTGCTTGCCATCCTTGCATTAGTGTTCGTCATCGCGATACCGGCCCTGGCACTGAGTGCCTTCGCGCGGACAGGATCGCTACGAGCCGATCTCAACTCGCTTCGTGCTGAAGTCGCCGCACTGAGGGTGCGGCTCGAGCGGCAACCGAGAACGGAACCGCCGTTCGATGCCGATGCTTCGCCTGAGGCCGCCGAAGCGCCACCGCCGGCCAGACCCGTGCCCGTTCGACCAACGGCTGGCGAAACGAGCCACCCCGGATTGGCGCCCGCAATTCCCATCGATCCACCTCACGGCGAGACCTTCGAGGAACGCTTCACTTTGCGCTGGTCGGTGTGGGTCGGTGGATTGGCGTTGGCACTCGGCGGAATTTTCCTCGTCAAATTCTCGATCGAGCAGGGTCTCCTTGGGCCAACCGCCCGGGTGAGCCTCGGTGTCGTTATCGGCCTGATGCTGACAGCACTTGGCGAGCGAGTGCGACGACATCCGATCGACCGTTTGCAATTCTCCTACATCCCCATCGCCCTCGCCTTTGCAGGCGTCGTAACCATCTTCGCGAGCGTCTATGTCGCCTATGCGCTCTACGATCTGCTGCCTCCGCTCCTTGCGTTTGCATTGCTCGCCGGCGTTGCCGCCGGGTCGGTCGGCCTTTCGATTCTGCAGGGTCCTCTTCTCGCTTTCGTTGGCGTGAGTGGGGCATTGTTGGTTCCCGCTCTGGTTTCGACCGACGAGCCGGAAGCCTGGGCACTCTTTCCTTATCTGTTGGCGGCCATCGCCGGTGGCTACGCGGTAGCACGTCTGACGGCGTGGTCGGCCCTCGCATGGCTCGTCCTCGCCGGGGCCACGGCTTGGCCGCTCATTTGGTTTATCGGCGGATGGCAGTCCGGAGATGCCGTCGTCGTCGGACCATATCTCCTGCTCACGGCGGCGCTTTACCTTCTCCTTCCTCTGCCCCCACGCGCGGACGCGTTGGACACGCCCAAAACGTTCGCTGAGTCCCTGGTGCCCGCACTGCGCTATCCCCTGGCGCTCACTGCGGCATTCACGACGGCACTCCTGGTTTTCATACTGGTGCGAGTCGATTCCTACGGTGCCGTCTCGCTGACTGCCGCCGCGATGCTCGTATTTCTCTATTTCTTCGCCGCACGACGCGAGGCGTTTCTCGACGTGGTAGCACTCATAGCCGCGGTGTTGATCGTGGCTTTCGTGGCGGCTTGGCATGTGCCTCAAATCGTGCCCGAGCTGCCGCTGGGCAAAGTGCCGATTACGCCAGAGGCCGGATTCACGCCGGGCCCGATCGTGCCACCCGAGCTTACGGAGTTCGCGTGGGTCGCTGCGGCGTTCGCAGCTTTCGTCGGCATAGCGGGCTTTCTTCTGCGCCGCGGTGCCGCGCGACCAGGCTTGTGGGCGGCGGTCTCGGCAGCGACCCCAATCGTTCTCCTGTTCGTCGCGTACGCGGAGGTCAAGCGCTTCGATTTGAGCCCGCCATGGGCGGCGATCGGGCTCGGCCTGGCGCTTCTAAATCTTCTCGCGGTCCGCGCGGTGACTGGACGCCACGCTCTCCAGGTCTCGCAATCGGCTCTTGCCGCCTACGCGGTCGCGGTCGTAGCGGCAGTCAGCCTCGCCGCGATGATGATGCTCGACGCGGCGTGGCTCACCGTCGCATTGGCGCTGCAATTGCCGGCTCTGGGTTGGGTCCATGAGCGCACGCGCGTGCCGGCACTGCGTTGGGTCGCCATCGTGCTCGCACTTGCCGTGACAGTGCGGCTCGCGCTCAACCCTTATGTTTTCAGTTACCGATACGACCCGACGCCGATCTTCAATTGGCTGCTCTATGGCTACGGCATCCCGGCACTCGCGTGCCTTCTTGCAGCACGTTGGTTCCGACGGATTGCCGACGATCGGCTGGTGCAACTTCTCGAAGGCATCTCGCTTGTCTTTGTACTCCTCCTGTTTAGCCTTGAGATCAGGCACTTTGTGAGCGGCGGACGGCTGTGGGGTGCTGATGGGGACCTTCTGGAGAAGAGTTTGCGGTCAATCGCGTGGGGGGCTATCGCATGCGCGCTCCAGCGCATGAACCGCATTGCGCCGCGCCCGGTCCCATATTGGGGTGCCCGCATCGTTGGCGGGATTGCAGCACTGCATGTCCTGATCATGCACATCTTCGTATCGAACCCACTCCTCACCGGTGCGCCAGTCGGGTCAACACCCGTCTTCAATCAGTTGGCGCTCACCTATCTTCTTCCGGCCCTGCTCGCGATGGTGTTCTGCCGCGAAGCGTTGATGGGGGGCGAGCGCACGCTTGCAATCGCGGCCGGCGCGCTCGCCCTCCTTCTTGGATTTGCGGAAGTCTCGATGGAGCTTCGCCATGCGTTTCATGGCAGCATCATTTCGTTCGGCCCGACCAGCAGCTTCGAATGGTATTGTTATTCGGTCGTATGGCTCGCCTATGGCGGGGTTTTGCTCTTGGTTGGCATTCTGCGAGGATGGGCGCCGCTCCGTTACGCTTCGCTCGGGTTCATCGTTCTCGCCGTCGTCAAGGTGTTTGTCTTCGATATGTCGGCGCTGACGGGTCTCTATCGTGCAGCCTCCTTTTTCGGCCTCGGTGTCTGCCTCTTGGCTCTCGGCTATCTCTACCATCGATTCGTTTTTCCGCGGCCCGCGGCTCGCGATTGATATTCCGGCCAATTTGGCTAGAAGTGCAGGCACGGTCATCTTCAGGGGTAGCAGACATGGCAAACACGGCGACACCGGGCACGCCACCCGTGATCGGAATCATCGGCGGCAGCGGGCTCTACGACATCGATGGGCTCGCGAACAAGCGCTGGGTCGCCGTCGACTCGCCGTTTGGCAAGCCCTCGGACGAGCTGCTGCTCGGCGAGCTCGATGGGGTGCGTCTCGTCTTCTTGCCGCGTCATGGCCGCGGGCACCGCGTGCCGCCGAGCGAACTCAACTTCCGCGCCAATATCGACGCGATGAAACGCGCAGGCTGCACGGAAATCCTGTCGGTGAGTGCCGTCGGCTCGCTCAAGGAGGAGCTGCCCCCCGGCACATTCGTGATTGTCGATCAATTCATCGACCGCACGTTCGCGCGCAACAAGAGCTTCTTCGGCAGCGGCCTTGTCGCCCATGTCTCGATGGCGGACCCTGTTTGCGAGCGGCTCGGCGACCATCTCGATCGGGCGGCGCGCGCGCTCGGAATCCCGGTCAGCCGCGGCGGCACCTATCTCGTCAT
>DATDHA010000014.1:0-2866 GCA_036521815.1 Alphaproteobacteria bacterium
GCTCTATGCGCGCCACACCGGTGGGAAATTCCTGCTCCGCATCGAGGATACCGATCGGGTGCGCTCGACCGATGCGGCCAAGGCGGCAATCCTCCATGGATTGCGCTGGCTCGAGCTCGATTGGGACGGCGACGTCCTGTACCAGTCGGCGCGCGCCGCACGACATGCGGAAGTCGCCCTCGAACTTCTTGCCAAGGGACGCGCCTACCGTTGCTTTTGTACCCCTGAAGAGCTTGCCGAGCGCCGCGAAAAGGCGCGTGCCGAAGGCCGGCCGCTGAGCTACGACCGCAAATGCCGTGATCGGAAAGACGTCCCGGGCGGCACGCCATCCGCCATAAGGCTCAAAGCGCCGCTCGACGGCGAGACGGTGATCGACGATCTAGTGCAAGGTGTGGTTCGCGTCGGGAATGAGCAGCTCGACGATATGATCCTTTTGCGGGCGGACGGCACGCCTGTCTACATGCTCTCTGTTGTCGTCGACGATCATGACACGGGGGTTACCCACGTGATTCGCGGCGACGATCATCTGACGAACGCCTTCCGCCAGACGCAGCTCTATCGTGGCATGGATTGGACGGCGCCTGCGTTCGCGCATATCCCGCTGATCCATGGGCCCGACGGCGCCAAGCTTTCGAAGCGCCACGGCGCCCTTGGTGTCGAAGCCTATATCGAGATGGGCTATCTGCCGGAGGCGATGCGCAATTACCTCATGCGTCTCGGTTGGGCGCATGGTGACGATGAAATCATCTCGACCGAGCAGGCAATCGCCTGGTTCGATATCAGGGATGTCGGCCGCTCGCCCGCCCGCTTCGATTTCGCGAAGCTCGACAGCTTGAATTCCCACTACTTGCGCCAAGCCGACAACGCCCGTCTGGTCGCACTCGTGCGTCCCTTCCTCGCGAAGGCCGTGGGAACCGCACCCGACGCCACCGGCGAGGCGCGCCTTTTGCGCGGGATGGATGGGCTCAAGCAGCGTGCGCGCACATTGGCCGATCTCGCGGCCAGTGCGGCCCTTTACGTGCGTCCCCGCCCGATTTCGATCGACGCGCCGGCGGCGGCCATTCTCAACGCCGATGCGCGGGCGCGCCTCGGCCACTTGGCGCGCCGGCTCGCGGCCCTTGACGCGTGGAACCAGGCAGCACTCGAAGCGGCCGTTCGGGCCTTTGCCGAAAGCGAAGGTGCGAAGCTCGGCGAAGTCGCCCAACCGCTTCGCGCTGCACTGACCGGCTCGACCGTCTCGCCCGGAATATTCGAGGTCATGGAGACTTTGGGATCTGCCGAAGTTTTAGGCAGAATCAACGACATCGCGCAGCACTCCTAATTTCCAAGCATCCATTGAAAACCGCACCCGAGCGACCTATTGTGCATTGCAGAGAGCCCGTGGCCCCGCCCCACCGTCCAGCAAGAGAGACACGCCCATGAGCCAGGTCAAACCCGCGACGAAACCGTCTGAGGAGATGACGCTCTCGGACACGATGACCAACAAGTCGGTGACGCTTCCCGTGATCGGCGGCACGATCGGACCGAAGGTGATCGATGTCCGCAAGCTCTACGGCGAGCTGGATATGTTCACCTACGACCCCGGCTTCACCTCGACCGCAAGTTGCGAGTCGAAGATCACCTTCATCGACGGCGACCAGGGTGTGCTTCTCTACCGCGGCTATCCGATCGAGGAGATCGCGGAAAAGAGCGACTTCATGGAGGTGTCGTATCTCCTGTTGAATGGCGAATTGCCGACCGCAGCGCAGAAGGACCAGTTCGTTCATGACATCACCTATCACACGATGGTGCACGAACAACTCATCCTCTTTTTCCGCGGATTCCGGCGTGACGCACATCCGATGGCGGTGATGTGCGGCGTGGTGGGAGCGCTTTCGGCCTTCTATCACGACAGCACCGACATCAACGATCCAAGGCATCGCATGGTTGCGTCCTACCGCCTCATCGCGAAAATGCCGACGATCGCGGCGATGGCGTACAAGTATGCGATGGGCCAACCCTTCGTGTACCCACGCAACAACTTGAATTACGCGGAAAACTTCCTACACATGACTTTTGCCGTGCCGGCCGAGGACTACAAGATCAGCCCCATACTTGCCAAGGCAATGGACCGGATCTTCGTCCTTCACGCCGACCACGAGCAGAACGCATCGACGTCGACGGTGCGGCTCGCGGGCTCGAGCGGGGCCAATCCATTCGCGTGCATCGCGGCGGGCATCGCCTCGCTCTGGGGCCCCGCGCATGGCGGGGCTAACGAGGCCGTCCTGAACATGCTGCGCGAAATCGGCAATAAAGATCGAATCCCCGAGTTCATCAAGCGCGCCAAGGACAAGAACGACTCATTCCGCCTGATGGGCTTCGGCCATCGCGTCTACAAGCACTACGATCCCCGGGCGAGCGTGATGCGCCGCACCTGCTATGAAGTGCTCGACGAGCTCGGCGTGAAGCACGACCCGCTCCTGGAACTCGCCATGGCGCTCGAAAAGATCGCCCTCGAGGACGAATATTTCGTCGAGCGGAAGCTTTATCCGAACGTCGATTTCTATTCGGGCATCATCCTCAAGGCGATCGGATTCCCGACCAGTATGTTCACGGCACTCTTCGCGATCGCGCGCACGGTCGGCTGGGTCGCGCAATGGAACGAGATGATCGAGGACCCGAGCCAGAAGATCGGCCGGCCGCGCCAGCTCTATACCGGCCATACGAAACGAGCCTACGTACCGGTCGAGCAGCGGAAATAACGGTGCCGTGGCAGGTGGCGTCAAACGCTACAGCGGACAGGACGGCTCGAAAGGCCCGAGCGCTCGCGCCGCGAGCCGCCGACGCGAGGCACCCGCCAACGAAAATGTCCGGCTTCGGCGCCGGT
>DATDHA010000015.1:0-5084 GCA_036521815.1 Alphaproteobacteria bacterium
ATGGCTTGGATGTCCCACGCCGAGCTCGCGGCGCTATCAGGGACACTCCCACCACCAGCCGGTCGATCGCCCCATCTTCTCGCGCCATTGCCAGGATGAGGCGGAAATAGCGAACCGAGCCTTCCGGCGATTTGACCGAAAGACGCTGAAAAGACGGCTTGCGCGTCCTCTTCACCTCTTCGTAGTCGGCCATTAGCGACCGGACGTAAACAGAGTCCCCGAACGCGCGCAAGGGTGTGTTGTCCGGCCGCCGATAAATCACCGTGACCGGCGCTTGCCTGAGCGCGCGATAGTCGCCCGGGTCCGAGGACGACACGTCGATGATGTGTATGAACGGGAGGAAATTGACGCGCCGCAGCGGTTCGAGATCCAAATCGGTGCAAGGCGGCTCGCCGCTGCCGAGCACGCGCCAATAGGCGAGGAGAAATCCCAGACCGGGATGCGCGTCATAGACCTGAGTCAGATCCATTCGATTACGCGCGACGAAGTAGCGCTCTTCGGTTTCGAGGTGGAGGTTCCGATAATCGAGAATTTCGGACGCAAGACTCGACGAGCGGGCGAGCGGGCCGGCGATCGCCTCGCAACGCTCCCGAAAATATGCGGTGGCCGCGAGGCGGAGCGAAGACGTGACGCTCCCCGCTGTTCGCTTTGCGACGACTTGGGTGCAAAGCTCGTGGATCGACTTCGATTCGGCACGTGCTATGGCATGGAGCGCGTCCATGATCAGCGGCTCCATGCGAACCGTCGTCCATCGCCCCTTGATGCGCAGGTTAAAATTCTCGAGCGTGGAGACGTAGGGCTGACGATCGGGCATGTCTACCGTTGCACGCGTATAACATCATACGACCTGCAATCAACCTGCATCCACTCGAAGTCGACATCAAGAAAAATCAGCAATGCAGGGTGCTCGCTTGAAGAAGTCTGAAATATCACAAAAATCACAATATCATGCGGGGGTGGCAATGGGTCGTTCGCCGGGCATTCCAGCCGCCGCCGTCAGCTTTTGGCAGGTCTTGAGAGCCGAGGGTAGTTCAGTCTTGTCTGATCACGCTTTAATGCCGATCGGACGCGGGTAAGGAAAACGGCAGCTTCCGGTTGGCGAGCGTCATCAGTTCCAAGGCGGCCATGTCGAAGACGTGATTCCAATCGCCGCCCGCTCTCGGACGAAAGAGGCGCAAGGTGGGATACCAGGGGCTATCGCTCCGATCCAACAACCATAGCCAATACGCGGGCTGGCCGAGCAGGACCCAAGCGGGCTTGCCGAGAGCGCCCGTGAGATGGGCAACCGAACTGTCGGTCATGATCACGAGGTCGAGCTGGGCCACGGCGGCGGCGGTGTCCGCGAAATCGCCGATGAGCGGGGAGAGATCGACGATCGGCGCACCTGCCGGCAACGCCGCAAGCTCTTTTTCCGGCGGGCCTTTCTGCAAGCTGTAGAGCTGAACGCCCGGCAGGGCGAACGCCTCGAGAAAGCGCACGAGGGATCGGGCCCAGTCTTTGTTGTCCCTGAAATCCACGTTTCCGGACCAGACAATGCCGACCTTGAGCCGTCCCTGCGATTGCCCCATGGCGGGGCCGAATTTGGCCATGCGGTCTTGCGGCACGGCGAGATAGGGGACGGCGGGCGAAGCGCCCAAGTCGCCCGCGAACAACCCCGGCAGGCTGCATTGATGGATATGGAAATCCGCGGACGGCAACGCTTCGTCATGCGGCCGCGACTCGTCATAAGGTATCAATCGGTCGGCGAACCCCTGAAGCTCCATGAAGGGGATGAGTTCGCGCCTGCATTCGACGATCAATTCGCCGCCAAGCGATTTGACATGGCGGAGGTATCGCGAGCTCCAGATTGCATCGCCCAGACCCTGCTCCGCGACGACGAGCAGGCGCTTGCCGGGATAAGCGGCACCTCGCCACCTTTCGCCCGGCACAGCGCGGCTGGGAACGATTGCGCCCGTCAGGCGGGCTTCGTAGTCGGCCCAACCTTGACGGTATTCGCCGAGAGTGAGGTGGTAGATCGCCCGGTCCCACCGCGCCAAATGGAGGTGCTCATTCAATTTGAGGGCACGGGTCTGAGCCAAGATCGCTTCGCGGTAGTTCCCACCCCTGGCAAGGGCTATGCCGACGTTGTGAAAGTTACGCTCATCCGCCTTGGATCGTGCGATCGCACGCGTGTGGCATTCCATCGCGGTCTTGAATTGTTTGAAAAACACGGTCGTCCGGCCGAGGTTCGTCCAGTTGTTGGCCGCGTCCGGGTTGCGCTCGATGCCCTCCCTGAAGCAGATTATCGCCTCGAGCTGACGGCCCATGCTGGCCAGCATGGCGCCGCGGGAGTTCAGAAGCTCGCTATTTCCCGGATCTTGCGCGAGCGCTCGCGCGAGTATCGCCTCCGCCTCGGCAAATTGCTTGGCATCGAATAGTTGGACGGCACGACGCAGCGCCTCCCCCGATTGCGGCAAGGCGGCGCTGCGACCCGGTTCGCTCGGTTCGGCGCTCGACATGGTCTGAACCGTCATTGTCCGGGAGCTTGCCTCTGATATCGCAACTTAAGTTGCGGGCGTCGCGATGATGCCGTGCCTGCACCCATTTTTGCAAGGCCCGCGGCATCCTTGCCCGATCGACGCTGCGTGCGGGCGAATCGGGCGCGACGGCGATATTGGTATATCCGTCGCCGGCTGTTCTCGCATGACCGCGAACACGAGTATCTCCGAGTCGCTGGCGCCGCGGCGACGAAATTCTTCTCGAAAGCGCCCGAAGAGCGCAAAAATAGGCTCAAAATCGTCCGATTCATCGAATTACATTTGTAGCACCCCCATCTCGCGCAATAAAATAGGCCCCGGAACCGGCCGTTCCTTGCGTCCAAGGGGCAATTGTGTTTTCCTCCCGCCGCCATCCAAGCGCGGCACCATAAATCTAAGGAGAACGAGAATGGCGACCAAGACACCCAGCAAATCCACCGTCGTGACGCTAAAGCATCTCGCGGCGGCGCTAGCCGACAAGCACGAGATTTCCAAGAAGCAATCGACGGAATTGTTGGCCGATCTCGTTGACCTCCTCTCCAAGCACCTGAAGAAGGGTGAAAAGGTTCGCATCGCGGGTTTCGGCGTGCTGCAGGTGCGCAAGCGTGCCGCGCGCATGGGCCGCAATCCGGCGACGGGGGAGCAGATCAAGATCAAGGCAAGCAAAAAGGTCGCGTTTCGCGCGGCCAAGGAACTCAAAGAATCGGTCTGATACGTCCCTCGCGGGAAATGCAATGAGGCGGTCCGGCGGCCCTGGCGGCGCTGGCGGCCTGGCGGCCGCAAGGGCCGCCTCTTTGCGTGACACAGAAGAAAGCGCGCATTGCGCGCGCCGGCCGCAAGGGCCGCCTCTTTGTGTGACACAGAAGAAAACGCGCATTGCGCGCGCCGGCCGCAAGGGCCGCCTCTTTGCGTGACGCAGAAGAAAGCGCGCATAGCGCGCGCCGGCCGCAAGGGCCGCCTCTTTGCGTGACGCAGAAGAAAGCGCGCATAGCGCGCGCCGGACCTTTCAGCCCTTTGGTCAGCGCTTATGCCGACTGAGGCGGCGCTCGAAACGTCTGCCGTAACTCGACATCGCGAAGCAGCACACGAAGAAGACCAAGGCCGAGAACACGAAGCCTTCCTTCGCGAACCCCAGCCATGCCGGGTCCTTTAGCGCCTGGCTTACAGCACCAAGAAGATCGAACAAGCCGACGATGGTCACAAGTGTCGTGTCCTTGAATAGGTCGACGATATTGTTGACGAGCCCTGGCGTGACGTAGCGCAGCGCTTGGGGCAGCGTGACGGAGACCTGCACCTGCCACCAGCGCAGCCCGATCGAGTACGCCGCTTCTTCCTGCCCGAGCGGAACGCCCTGCAAGCCGCCGCGCACGGTCTCCGCCATGTAGGCGGAGTTGAACAAGACCAAGGCCACCATCGCACGGACGAGACGATCGATGTCGACCCCTTCCGGCAGGAAGAGCGGCACCATGACCGCCGACATGAAGAGTGCGGTCAGCAGCGGCACGCCGCGCCACAGCTCGATGAAGCCGACGGACATGAGACGAACGATCGGCAGTTGAGAGCGACGCCCGAGAGCGAGCAGGATGCCCAACGGCAGCGATCCCGCCACCGTCACGAACGAGATTATAACGTCGAGCATCAACCCGCCCCATGAGTTGGTGTCGACGAAGGTCAGTCTGAAGATTCCGCCGACCAGCAGGACGCCCGCCACTATGGGAAACACCGCGAGGAGGAGGAGGAGCCAGATCCCCCGGTGCCGGGTTTTCTCGCGCAAGACGGGATAACCGAACGCGACGAGCAGCAGGCCAACGAGATTGACCCGCCAAATCTCGTCCGCGGGATAACGGCCATAGAAGAAGGTCGGCAATCTCATCTTGATGAAAGTCCAGCAAGCACCGTCGCCGGTGCAGGCGGATTTCGCAGCACCCGAAATGGTCGCATCGACGATCGCCCAGCGTATGAAAGGCCAGCCGGCCAGGACCAGCAGTCCGACCATGAGGATCGTCAATGCGGTATTGGTGTAGGAGCTGAAGAGGTTGCGACGGAGCCAATCGAAAATGCGGCGGAGGCGGCCGCCCTCCTGCAAGCCCCCGTCGAACGTGCCGCGGAACGCGGGCACCGACGATTTCGGTGTGACACCGGGGCTGGACGATGCGTCGGTCGTCATGACGAGCTCCGCACCCGCCATTCACACGCGGCGGGCAAGTGGGGCGTCAGGTTCTGCAAGCGAAGAATCCTCATCGTCAATTCTCGGTCAATGCGACGCGGCGGTTGTACCAGTTCATGAACGCCGAGGTGAGCAAGTTGATCGAGAGGAAAAGGACCATCACGATGATGATCGTCTCGATCTCCTTGCTCGCCTGCTGCATCACCGTGCCGGCGAAAATCTGGAAGATCTCGGGATAGGCGACCGCTTCGCCAAGCGTCGTGCTCTTGATCAGATTGAGGTACTGGCTCGTCATCTGCGGCACCATGATGCGCAGCGCCTGCGGCAGGACGACGAGGAACATGATTTGCCGGGGCTTGAGGCCAAGGGTGAGGGCCGCCTCCGATTGCCCCTTCGGTATC
>DATDHA010000016.1:0-1693 GCA_036521815.1 Alphaproteobacteria bacterium
GGGAGGGATCGGCGCCTCCTCCGACATAAATCGGCTCTTGCTCGGGCGCTTTGCCGGTCTTGTGATCGGTAACCCGCAACAATCCCCGCGTCCGATGCTTCTCCAGCACCGCCGCCAAGACGGCAATGCCCCCGCCGCGCGGCGTCGGTGTCGCGTGGCTCGAACGCTCGTTCGGATGGTCGAGGATGGCGCGCGCGCGCAAATGCACAAGCACCGCGCGCGTGCCGACGGCACTTATGGCAAAGCTCGCGAGCGTCGCGGCGACGGCCCAACCCCAGTTCATGGCGTGCTTTATAACGTCGTGCGGCGGCGTTTGCAGCGCCTTCTTGCGCGCCCGCCTTGTAATCCCAAGCCGGGTATGACAATGAAGGCCGGTGCTTGCGGAGCTCGAATGCCACGCGTCAGCTACGTCGTCACGATCTACAACAAGGCCGCCTATCTACCGTACCTGATCGAAGGCCTGGCCAATCAGGAGGGCGCGTTCGAGCGCGAGCATATTTTCGTCAATGACGGCTCGACCGACGACAGCCTTGCGGTCCTGCGCGGTCTCGCCGCGGCATGGCCTCGGGTCAAAATCATCGATCAGCCGAATGGCGGCCCCTCGCTCGCGATGAATGCGGGCCTCCGTGCCGCGAGTGGGGATTTCATCAAGCCGGTCGACGGCGACGACATGCTCGTGTCCGATGCCACGCATATTTTGCTGCGGACGATCGATGCAACCGATTGTGCCGTCGCATATGGCGAGGGCGGCGAATATCGCCTCGACGAGGGGCTCACCCGCGCGCGCGAGCAGGCAAACCGGGCTTGGCCGGATTGGGACCCCGTCGTCGATGGGAACACGCTTGGCAACTCGCTCCGCCGCGCCCAAACGACACCGTCGGCATGGCTTGCGCGCGCGGATTTGGTGCGTGCGGTGGGCGGGTGCGACCCGGGTGTGTTCATTCAGGACTACTCGATCGAGCTGCGCCTCGCCCGTGCCGCTCGATTTGCGCGCGTGCCACGTCCTATCTATCTCGCACCCGCCACTGCACCGGGACGCATGTCCGAGAACGGCGCCCAGACCCTCCATGACCTCAATTTGGCCCTCGCCCGATTCGTCGAGGCCGGGGAAGATTTGCCGTGGCGCGCGCGGCGCCTGGCGCTCCGGCGCGCGTCAGGCCGCGCCTGGCACTTTGCGCGCCGTGAGGCCGGCAGGGGCTATTTCTCCCCGGATTTCAGGCGCTATCTTTCCGCACTGCTCGGTTTTTCGCGAGGCCCTGCCGCGATACAGGCGGCATGTGCCATCTTTCGCGAAACAGCCCCGATCAGGCTGATGACGGCTCCGCTCGAAGGGATGCGGGGACAAGAAGGGATTCAATGGTCCGCGTCATCCAATTGATCGCGGCAAACAGGATCGCGGGCGGAATGGAGTCGTTTCTTGCGCGCCTGGCGCCGGCACTCCGGCGGGCGGGCTTAGCGCAACTCGCGATCGCCCAACCGGGCGGCGACATGAGCGAGCATCTGCGCGGCCATGGGATCGAGACGCTCGAATATTCCCTCAAGAAGCGCGATCCCTATTCGATATGGGGCGTGCGCCGCGCATTTCGCAAATTCGCACCCGACGTGGTCTTGAGCTGGCTGCCGCGCGCCGCCCAGCGCATCCCGCCCGGGCCCTGGGCGCGGGTGGCTCAAGTCGGCTGGTATCGCGGGCTCG
>DATDHA010000017.1:0-9120 GCA_036521815.1 Alphaproteobacteria bacterium
CATATCCGCGAGCTCGCCGCTGAAGGCTTCCGCGAGCCGCGCGCCAACCCGGTTAACGAGGTAGGGAAGATAGGATGCGAGGTCGAACATCGGCATGAGACCCTTGGAATGCGGGTGCGACGGTTTCGACGAACTTGGCCATCTGCTCCTTGACGAGGCCGTGGGGCTTGTTGCCCACGTTGAAGTAGAGAATGACCTCCTCGATCCCGGCCGCTTCGACGTTTTTCAGCGTTTCAACGATCTTCGCCGGCGGGCCGAGCAGGATCGACTTGTCGCCGAGCGCCTCCTTGCGCATGCCATTCAGGATTTCGACGATCTTCATGAAGTACTGCATCGTGGGCGGGGCTTTCGACGGGTCCTTCGGGAAGGCCGGCAGAACGCAATGACGGAAATAGCTCATCAGGGTCTCGCGGCCATAGTCTTCCTCGGCGGGCGTGTCAGCGATATGGATGAAATAGCTGCACATCGCCTTCTTCGGCGCGGTACCTTGCTTGGCGCATTCCTCCCGATAGGCATCGACCGCCTTCGCAAGATCGCCGAAGGTCATCGCTGCGGCGAAAGGTGCAAAGATGATGTTGAGGCCCTTCTTCGCGGCGATCTCCATGCTCGAGCGCGAGAAGCAGGCGATAAAGAACGGGATCGGCCGTTGGATCGGCCGCGGCGTGATCGCCATGTCCCTGATGTCGTAATACCTGCCCTTGTAGGACCAAAGCCCGGGCTCGTTCCATGCTTTGAGCAGGACTTCGACGCCCTCAGTGAAGGTCTCGATCGACTCCATGAAATTGGCGCCGAAGGGCTCGTACTCGCGCCGGTCGTAGCCTCGGCCAGCCGCGAAATCGACGCGTCCGCCGCTGATCAGATCGAGGGTCGCCCATTCCTCCGCGACATGGAGTGCGTGGTGGAGGGGAAGAACCGAAACGGCAGGTGCTAATCGCACGCGCTTGGTGAGCGGCACGATGCTCGCGAGCAACGTGCCGGGGCGTGAATTGACCCCGAGCGAGTCGAAATGGTGCTCGCCGACCCAGACCGAGTGCATGCCGAGCTGGTCCGCATAGATCGCTTGGTCGCGGATATCCAGGATGAACCGCTCGGCCGTCCTCGGGTTGCCGGGATAGTGATTGTCGCTCAGCGTGAAATAGCCGAAATCCATTGTCGTGCTCGATTCGAAAAGGAGGCAGATGCAAATATTGTAATTGCAACGATCTGCCGACGGAAGGGGGGAGTGCGTGGATGGTCCAGAGCGGATATTGAGCGGTCGCGAAGACCCACCTCATCCTAAATCCTTCTCCCCCCTGAAGGGCGGCGAAGGACTCGTCATGCCCCCCATGGTTCGAGACGCGCTCTTCGATCGCTCCTCACCATGAGGTTGTTTATTAGCAGGGTAAGGGCCACCCCCACCCCCTCGCTGACGCTCGCGACCTCCCCCTCATGTGGGGAGGTTGGAATACATGACGCAAAAAAGCCCTCCCCACTTGAGGGGGAGGGTTGGGAGGGGGTCGAGGTTGGTATAGACCGGGCACATAATTGACATTACGGACCGGGCACATCCTTGACACTGTCCCGGGTTGTTGGCGATTTGCGGCGGTGCGGCCGAGCCGCAAGAAAGCGGCGCAGTTTTTTGCACTTGCGGTCGATGATGCCGAGGTCGACATCGGCGAAGCGAGGCATCTCGGCAGCGCTTCCAACACCTCGGCCCCGCCCCTATCGCGGCTTGGGAAACTTATGTATAAAACGAGAACATTTTACCCTTTGGGTGCCGATTTCCTGGATTGGACCACCCGCGAACGCCACGATCGGCGATGCATTTCGTCCCCCCAGCTTTTTTAGAGTGGATCGAAATGCGGTCTTGTGAGAGACATTGGCCCCGCAACCAGCTAGGATCGCGAGCCTGATGACGAACTTCGATCTCGACCTTTTGCTGATCAACCCAAGCGGTCGGCAGGACATATATCAGAAGCTCGGCGACGAGCTGACAGCGGTCGAGCCGCCGCTATGGTGCCGCCTCATCGCAGGATATGCCCGAGACCGAGGCTATTCCGTCGAGATCATCGATTCGGATGCGGAAGGTTGGGGCCCCGAGACCGTTGCGGCCAAGGTCGCGTCGCGGCGGCCCCGCCTCGTGGGCATGATCGTGTTCGGCCATCAGCCGTCCGCATCGACCCAGCAAATGGCCGCCGCAGGGCCGGTTTGCCGCGCGATCAAGGATGCAGCACCCGACCAGAAGATCATCATCGTCGGCGGTCATGTCGCGGCATTGCCGGAGCGCACGCTTCGCGAGGAAGCGGTCGATTTTGCCTGCAATGGCGAAGGGCCGGCCACGGTCGAGGAACTCCTCGCCGTCTTGCGCGGGCCCGAGCCGCACGATTTCTCCAAGGTCCAGGGCCTCGTGCATTGGCAGGGCGGCGAAGTTTGCAACAATCTCTCGGCCCCGCTCATCAAGGAACTCGACAAGGACCTCCATGGAAACGTCTGGGATCTCCTGCCGATGGCGAAATACCGGGCGCACAACTGGCAGTGCTTCGGCGACCTCGCCTCCCGCCAACCCTACGCGTCGATCTACACCTCGCTCGGCTGCCCGTATAAATGCACCTTCTGCTGCATCAACGCGCCCTTCGGCGCCAATCGCTACCGGATGCGCAGCCCGCAGGCGGTCGCGGCCGAGATCGGCCACCTCCACGACACCTACGGGATCAAGACCTATAAGATCATCGACGAGATGTTCGTCTTGAACGAGCGGCACGTCCTTGCCATCTGCGACGAGCTGATCGCACGGAACTACGATCTCAATATCTGGGCCTATGCGCGCGTCGATACGGTCAAGCCGCACATGCTCGGGAAGCTGCGAAAGGCGGGCGTGCGGTGGCTGGCGCTCGGCATCGAATCGGGCAGCGAGCATGTCCGCGACGGGGCCGAGAAATCCTTCTCGCAAGCCGAGATCGTCGGCATCGTGCGCCAGATACAAGAGGCCGGCATCAACGTGATCGGGAATTTCATCTTCGGCCTGCCGGACGATGACCTCGAGACCATGCGGGAAACCCTCGAATTGGCGGTCGAGCTCAACTGCGAATTCGCCAACTTCTACTCCGCGATGGCATATCCCGGCTCTCAGCTCTATCGCATGGCGGTCGAGCAAGGCTGGGCGCTGCCGGAGCGGTGGACGGGCTTCTCCCAGCATAGCTACGATTGCCTGCCTCTGCCGACCGAGAAGCTTGCCGCGGCCGAGGTGCTCAAGTTCCGCGACGAGGCGTTCCACCGATACTTCGCGAACAAGCGCTATCTGGACATGATGACCCAGAAATTCGGCTGGGACACGCGCAAGCACATCGAGGACATGGCCCACCAGAAGCTTCGGCGCCGGATCGTCGAGGCGTGGGAGGCCGGCGCCAGCACTCGGCGTGCCGAGCAACCGGCGGCATGAGCAGGGCACCTCGCGCTGCTGGACGGAACTTGGGTATGTTAGCGGTAACGAATTCGGCGCGCTCCGATGATTATTAGCAGAACTCCCTTTCGTACTTCCCTCTTTGGCGGCGGCACGGACTATCCGGCTTGGTTCCATGAACATGGCGGAGCTGTGCTTGGTACAACAATCGACAAGTATTGCTACATCAGCGTTCGTCACCTGCCGCCCTTCTTCGAGCATCGTCATCGCATCGTCTATTCCAAGGTCGAGCTTGTGCGCGAACTCGCCGAGGTGCAGCACCCGGCTGTGCGGGGCGTCCTTACCGAGCTCGGGGTCAACGAGGGTCTCGAAATCCACCACGACGCCGATCTTCCGGCTCGCTCCGGTCTTGGGTCGTCGAGCGCCTTCACAGTCGGCTTGATCAACGCTGTGCAGGCCTTGCGGGGACGCATGGTACCGAAGGAGGAACTCAGCCGCGAAGCGATTCGCATTGAGCAGCAAGTGCTCAACGAAGCAGTCGGCTGCCAGGATCAGATTTGGGCAAGCTATGGAGGGCTCAATCGCATCGATTTTCGCCCCGATAACACCTTCGCTGTGACGCCGATCGTTCTTAAGGTCGAACGTCGCGAGGAACTGCGCAAATCGATGATGCTGTACTTTACTGGTTTCTCTCGCTTTGCGTCCGATTTCGCACAGGAGCAGCTCAATAATATTGGAAAGCGAACCCGTCAGCTTTGCATCATGCGCGAGATGGTGGACCGCGCCTGCGAGATCCTGTGCGACGACAAGATGCCAATCCGAGAGCTCGGTGCACTGCTCAACGAGGGTTGGCGCTTAAAGCGTGAGCTTGCGGACAGTGTATCGAATACAAAGATCGACGAAATCTACGCGGCCGGCCTGGACGCGGGTGCGGTCGGCGGCAAGCTTCTCGGCGCGGGTGGGGGCGGTTTCATCGTCTTCCTTGTCGAGCCCGACAAACGAGCGGCCGTGCGCGAACGGCTTAAGCGGCTCATCCACGTCACCTTCGATTTTGATTCGGAAGGCAGCAAGATCGTGCTTTACCAGCCGAACGGGCTCTGATGGCTGGGTGCGGTTCGATGGCGCGGATGGCCTAGAAGGGAACTGCGTCAGGTCATGTGCGACGGGCTTTCGGCCAATCTCGACGAGGACGGCGTGTGGGGCAAGGTTTTTCGGGAAGTGCCCCACGGCAGGCCGGCACTCTTCCTCGACCGCGATGGCGTTGTGGTGGAGGAGGTGAACTATCTCTCGCGCGTCGAGGACGTGGCCGTCATCGACGGTGCCGCCAAGGCGATCGTGGTGGCGAATGCACGCCGCATTCCCGTGATAATTGCGACCAATCAAGCAGGCATTGGACGCGGATATTACGGCTGGCGAGAATTTGCGGCTGTGCAGGCGGCCATCTTGGGCGAGCTCGGGCGCGCCGGTGCCCGGATCGATGCGGTCTATGCATGTCCCCACCACCCCGAGGCATTGCCGCCCTATCGTCATCCGAACCATCCGGCGCGAAAACCGAACCCGGGGATGTTGTTGCGCGCCGCCGCCGAGTTGAATTTGGACCTTGGCAAGTCCTGGCTCGTCGGAGACAAATCGGTGGATATCGAGGCGGCAATGGCGGCGGGCCTCGCCGGGGCACTCCACATCTTGACCGGACACGGCGCGGAGGAACGCGCCGCGGTCACTGCCTTGAAAGCGCCCGGCTTCGAGATTCGTCTCTGCCGCTCGATCGGGGACGCGATTGAGTTGATTCCGCTCCTCGCGCGTGTTTAGCCGATGCTTCCCGACAAAACATCGCGCACCCGGCGCACCCGGCGCCGATAGAAGGCAGCCCCGCGGCCAGGATAGCGAATTATTGCGCGCAGGGCCGGCCAGATCGCTTCGTGCACGCGGTGGTGATGGCAGAGTGCAACCGCCCGCTCGTAATCCAATGTCGAAAGGAAATAGCGCCGTTCGCTCGACGAGCGGGCCGCGATTGCGCGCTCGTGACGCTCGCGCAATTGATGGGTGGAGCGTTCGACGGACTCGACCGACGGCCAATTCGTGCCCGTATGAACGATCGCGAGCGGCTCGGCGAGATTTGCGATTCCCTGCGTTCGAGTGTAGCGCAGCAGCCAATCCCAATCGTAGAGCCGGCGCATCTCTTCGTCGAAGAATCCGATCTCGTCGAATATGCCGCGCCGCATGAGCGCGCAGGATCCCATGCTGACGGTGCAGCCGCCGAGAAGATACCGATACCAATCCCGTTGGGCCGTCAGCGGACGGGATTCGCACCGGCCGAGCCGATCGCGCATGAGGAAATACCCGGTGATCGAGACCCCGGCTTCGCGCGGGCTTGCTTCGAGGCTAGCCAACTGTCGCGTGACTTTCCCTGGCAGCCACTCGTCATCGCTGTCGAGAAACGCAATGTACTCGCCGCGCGCTTCCCGGATGCCGCGGTTGCGCGCTGCGGCAGAGCCGGTGTTCGCATCCTGTCGAAGCAAGCGGATCGGCGCACTCGAGAATGGGGCAAGCGACCCCTCGAGGTCGTCCGTCGATCCATCGTCGACGACGACGATTTCAAACTCCCTGAGTTCCTGACACAGCACGCTTTCGAGCGCGCGCGCGACGAGTGCGGCCCTGTTATAGACCGGCATGACGACGCTCACGCGGGTGCAGTCGGTCATGAGAGGGCTTCGCCCTGCGCGGTCTTGGGCCCGAGATCGAGGCGCCGGACAGCGTTTCGCAGCGACACGAAGCGTGGAATGCGTAAAACCCAGAAGGGATCGCGTCGGCAAAGTCCAAATAGCTCCTCAAGCGATTGTTTGGTGCGCAACGCGCGAAAGCCAGTAAGCACCAGCTTGACACTCTCCAAGGTGTGCCACGCGGCCAGTATTTCTCGCGCCACGCGGTCGTGGGCGATGCTGCGAAGCTCGCGCGCCATGCGGACATGCTCTCGCGCCATCGCCTCCTTTTGACGCCCCTGCGCGTTGATCGTGGCGGAACCCGGATGGAGCCGGTAGAGAACGGACGTTCGCCCTATATGCTTCGCCTTAAGTCCTGACATGGCGACGCGCATCAGAAAATGCCGATCGGCAGAGATGTAATAGTCATTGGTGAAATCACCGATACGCTCGAAAACGCGGCGATGGAAGAAGCGTCCGTTCAATCCCGGCGCTCCGAACGTCAATTCGGGAAGCCAGAAGCCGTTTTCGCGCGCGTGATCCCGCGCGACGACGACGCGCCGCGTTCCGCGATTGGTTTCCTCGAACACCACCGTTCGACCGACCGCGACATCGAGTGCCGGGTCGGCCGCAAAGGCTTGCTCGACCGCCGAGACCACACCTTCGGGATAGATATCGTCGGTGTTGAGAAAGCCGATGATCTCCCCGCTTGCGCGCCGGATGCCTTTGTTCATCGCATCGTGTGCCCCCTCGTCACACTCGCTGACGACGCATAGGGTCGGATAATTCCTGAGAATTTCGAGCGTTCTGTCCGTCGATCCCGCGTCAAAAACGATGTGCTCAAGATCAGGGTATTTCTGGCGCCGAACGCTCTCAACCGCCTCCCGGATATAGCGAGCACCGTTGTAGCTCGGCGTAAGGATCGTGACGCGGGGAAACCGACGTGCGTTTGGCACCCCCGGTGCGGTCACTTAGGCCCGCGCTTTGACGGTCTCGGGCGCGCGATTGACTCCCCGCCCGGCGATGTTGTCGAGGAACCAGCGATAGGTCGCCGCGACTCCGTCGCGGAGTGCAATCTTCGGGCGCCAGCCGAGCGCCGTTATCTTGGATATGTCGCCGAGCTTGCGGGGCGTGCCGTCCGGCTTGGTGGCGTCGAAGATGTAGCGCCCCTCGAATCCGACGACCTTCGCGATAACACCGGCGAGCTCGCGGATGCTCACCTCCTCGCCCGTGCCGATATTTATGTGGCCTTCCTGCGAATAATGCTTGAAGAGAAAGACCAGGGCTTCGGCAAGATCATCGACGTGGAGAAATTCGCGCAGCGGCTTGCCCGTGCCCCAAATCTCGACCTCGGCGGCGCGCTTGAGCTTCGCCTCATGCACTCTGCGCATCAGGGCCGGCAGCACGTGCCCACCCAATAGATCGAAATTGTCGAAGGGGCCGTAAAGGTTCGTCGGTTGGCCCGAAATGAAGTCGCAGCCATATTGGCGCCGATAGGCATCGCACAGCTTGATGCCCGCGATCTTGGCAATCGCGTACCACTGATTGGTTGGCTCGAGCGGTCCTGTGAGGACATCGTCTTCCTTCATCGGCTGGGGGGCGCGGCGCGGATAGATACAGGTCGAGCCGAGGAAGAGGAGCTTCTTCACGCCCGCCTTGCGCGCACCGTGGATCAGGTTCGCCTCGATCGCGAGGTTATCGTAAAGAAATTCGGCGGGCCGCGTCGAATTCGCATGAATGCCGCCGACCGTCGCGGCGGCCACGAAGACCGCATCGGGCTTATGGGCCGCAAGCCAGTCCTCGACATCCGCCTGGCGGCGCAAGTCGAGCGCGTCTCGCCCCGTGGTCAGAACCTCGCAGTTCTCTTGGGCCAGGCGGCGCACAATGGCGCTGCCGACCATGCCGCGATGGCCGGCGACGAAAACCCTGCGACCCGCGATCTCGAACTGGGGCTTGCCTGCACTCGTCACGATATTGCCCGATCAATTTGCCGCCCGCACGCGGTACCCGCTTACACGTTACCATAAATCCTGTTCCGAATCATCCGATAGCCCTTGACGAGCTCGCGGATGCCGTCCTCGAGCGAGTGCGCCGGCCGATAGCCGGTCGCTTCGATTTTGGCGTTGGAAACAATATAATCGCGCTTGTCCAGGTCTTCGCCGACGGGCGCTTCCAGATAGATGAACCCGGGCACTTGCGCCTTGATGCGCTCGCAAAGCTCCGCCTTCGAAAGATTGGCCTCCGACAGGCCCACATTATATGCCCCACCCCTCATGGCGTCGAAATTATCGATCGCGTGAAGCATGGCCCGCGCCACGTCGCGGATGTGGATGTAGTTGCGCTTGAAATGCGCCTCGAACAGCACGACAAACCGATCATTGACCGCGCGATAGACGAAATCGTTCACGAGGAGGTCGATGCGCATGCGCGGCGCCATGCCGAAAACCGTCGCAAGCCGCAGGCTGATCGAATTCTCGCGGCGAAGCACGATCTGCTCGGCTTCCACTTTGCTCTTGCCGTAAAGCGAGACGGGATGGAGCGGGCTATCCTCGGTGCAGGGTTTGCCTTTCTCCCCGATACCGTAGCCGCTGTTCGTGATCGGCATGATCACGCGCTGCTGCGCCGAGAGCATGTCGCACAAGGTCGCGATCGCGTCACGGTTGGTCGTCGTCGCGGCGATAGGGTCCTTCTGGCAAAGGGGGGCGCCCACGAGGGCCGCGAGCGGGATGACGACGTCGGCACGTTCAGCGAGCGGGCGAAGGATTTCCTGCGCGCGCGCGTCGCCGCTCGAGACGTCGAAATCCGGATGCGCGCAAACGTGGGCAAGGCTGTTCTGGCCGTACATGAAATTGTCGAGCACGGTCACCTTATGGCCGGCCGAAAGGAGTTCAGGCACCAGGATCGAGCCGAGGTAGCCAGCCCCGCCCGTCACGAGAATGGATTGGCCTTTTTTCATCGAATCGCGTCCTCGAATAATCAGCGCGCGGCCCGGTCGAGCACGTCATGAAGCCGCTCGATCTGGGGCGTGAGGTCGTAGGGATG
>DATDHA010000018.1:0-5968 GCA_036521815.1 Alphaproteobacteria bacterium
CGTTCGCGCTGTTGCTTTCGACCGTCGATCATCCAAGCGCGCGCGCATTCGTTCACGGCGCGCTCGGCGCGATCGAAGAATACGATCGGCGCCATGGTACCGAACTCCTGCGTACCCTCAGGGAGTTCCTGCGGGATGGCTGTCGCTACCAGGCTTGCGCCAATCGGATAGGCATTCACGTCTCGACGCTGCGGTATCGTCTCGATCGCCTCCATGAGCTGTTCGGAATCGACTTGGGGCAGCCGGACTCGGTCTTTGGTCTGACGCTCGCTTTGCGGCTGCGTGAGCTTGAAACCGACGCGCCGCTACGGCGCTTGCTGCAAGACTGACGTCGGGTGCGGCTGGCAGTGAGCGCTCGTTGCCCGACATTTCTTTGTCACGAATCGTGCTGTTTGTAGCCGTTATAACTGTCGACAAGGCTGTTGTAGGAATTGACGATGGATTCGAAGCTATTCTTCATGTTTGTCTGCGACGCCTTCTCTTCCAGTTTCCGGCGCAGGTCCTTCACTTCCTTCAGGTAGGAGCTGGCGGAGTGGTCGATCCAGACCCAGCCTGGCACTCTGCCGCTTGAGTTCGGCTTCATCTCGTCGGCGTGGGCCGCCGCATAGGCGGTTGCGTCGTCGAACGCCGCTTGCAGCGGTGCGATGGAATTGCCGACCTTGTCTGGCGAAAGCGTGCGACTTCCCGCCATGGCCTCAATCGCGTCCAGCGTTTTGCGCGCCTCGATCATGTAATGGAGCGTGTGCCACTCGAAGCCCTTGCCCTCATGGGCCGCCACCGCGGCAAGCTCGCGGTCGCGAATGCCATTCACCTCGCGCTCTACCGCCGCATGGATGTTATCGGAGAGGCTTTCGAGTTTCGCGATCAAGGGTGCGAGCTTATCGTCGAGCGCCTTGCCCTTGGCCCAGTTGTCGTCCTTGTAGTCCTGCTGGTGATAATAGATATCGGCCTCGGCGGCGAGGGGGACAAAGGTCCTAATCGTTGCGGCGTAATCCACCGCGAGACGGTCGAGATCATCGATCTCGGGCGTTGCTTTCGCGATCTTGTCCAGATTGTCCGCGCATTTCAGCGACTTCTTGTTGCCGTGGTCGACGCCCTCGAATCCGCCCACGAATGCAACGTCGCTCGTGCGCGGATTCTGTTTTATGTCCTCGAGCAGCCGTCGATAATTTTCGAAGGTTCCCTGCAGCTCGTTGTCCGAATCATTGATGCATTCGATGAAGGGGGCGACTTTTTCCTCGACCGCCCGATCGTCCGCGTCGGCGGCGATCGCGGACCCACCCGGGATTCCAGCACTCAAGCCGAGCGAGACGGCCGACGCGGCAAGCACGAAGACAAGCAGGCGAAGGGATTTCGACATCGCGAAGCCTCTCGTGCGGCGATGGGGGAAAAGAAACTTGACGCAGAGCAGATAGATTGAAATCGAGCGCGTAGGGGCGGGCAATTCAAGATTTTGGGAACGCAGAACAACTTTCCGCGAACGCGTGTCGGTTCGACGAATCCGCTGATAGATTTGTCGGCACTCATGCAACGTCGGAATCCGCGCCCGTGACCGAAGATCGACTTCCGCGAGATGACGACCCATCGACGGCAGGTTGGGATGCGATCGACGCGCACCTGAGCAGGTTCTATCCGGGGCAAACGCCGCTCCACACGACGTCGCGATTGCCCTCTTTCGCCGGGGGCGGCCTCATAGAAGGGATTTCGGCCTATCGCGCCGTCGATCCGGTGCCCCATTGGCATTTCGTCACCTACGGCTTCAGCGAGCTCTACGCGAAGGAGACGGCCGATGCCGAGATAAGCGGCTTCGGATTCGAGCTCACTTTTCGATTGGCACCACTCCGCGAGGGCGAGCCGTCGTCGAGCTGGGCATCCAATTTCTTGCAAAATCTCGGCGCATATGTCGGTCGCACCGGGAACGGTTTCGGCGTCCACCACGCCATGGATCTGCAGGGGCCGATCGCGCTCGGTCAAGCAACCGACGTCAAAGCGATCGCCTTCGGTGAGGACCCGCAACTCGGTATCATCGCGACGCCAAATGGCCGGGTGCGCTTCCTGCAGATCGTCGGATTGACCCTCGACGAGTGCGAGGCCTGCGATGCTTGGGATACGGCGGGGATGCTCGAGGTCCTGCGCGGGGTCGATCCGCGTCTGCTGACTTGGCTCGACCGGAAATCCATACTCGAGCTCCCCGAGATCGCCGCCGTCGTCGCAGAACGCACGGCAGCACAGGGCTCGTCGCGCGGCATGCTCTACGTGGGAAGTGCCGCTTGGCGGCAACAGAAGGTATCGAGCGATGCTTCGATCGAGGTCGAGCTAGGCGCCAATGGGGTGCAATCCCTGAAGCGGGTTCTGCCGGGACGGATCCCGCACGGGCGGCAGCTTGCGATAGTCTGCAACGATGTGACGATTGTTTTCGAGCCGAATGAGGCCGCCGGCTCGCGCATCGAGAAACGTAACGGTCAATCCTGGTTGGTCGTTCAAGTGCCGCGCGGCCTGGGTGCTGCCTTGGCGAACACGCTCATGCCGAAAGCGGGCATTTATACGCTTCCAGAACTCTCCGGCATCCGCTTCAAGATCACCAAGAGCGAGATTCGCGATCCCCAAGGCAACGTCGTCAAGACAATCGGATGAGTCATTCGATGCTCAAAATACGACGCAGCGCCGGATAACATATCGACTGGCCCAAAGACGTTATCTCGCCTGAAATTCGCGGACACTGACGCGATGATCGCTATTGGGCCAAGCTGAAGAACGGATTTCGCGGAAGATAACCGCGTCCTACTGGAAGCGTTGAGGAGTGCGATGGGCAGGGACGAATTGGTCCACGAAATCGGCGCACTGCTTGCGCGCGACCCCGAAATTGCTCGGTGGCCATGGACGCATTTGGCCATTGTCGCGCAGGTGACGCCAAGTTCCACTCAAGTAAACGGGTTTGCTTATCTCGACAACGGGAAGGCTCAAATCACCGGGCCGAAGAATTTCGAAGTTATAAAAACATTTAAGGCGCTTCGCGAGGCGATGCGCGAGCCGGGCAAGGAACCGTGGCAAGCCTGCCTTGTGCGGATCGAGAAATCGTCGGGTCGGATCGCCGTCGATTTCGAATATGGCGACCCCGGGAAATGGCGGATCGGCCCCGCCACCCCTCGACAGATGGCCGAGACGCTCCGGCCAGGCCGCTAATGCGGTCGCAGCCGCTCAGAAAAGCCGGCACATTCCATTGGAGAAGAAGACGCCGAAAGTAAACGCGACAAGGCCCGGAAATCCGCCCACGACAAGGACAAGCACCGAATAGGCGATCGCGCGCGTCTTTTTTCCGCTCATGCGCACCCGCACCCAATAAAAAATGCCAAATGCGAGGATCGCGTAAACAGCGAGGCCCAACCACGCCCAGTTCTCATTGTCGCAGCCGGTGTGCATCGCCAATCCGACGACAAACGCACCGGCGATGAAAAGCGCGATCGCCCCGATGGTCTTCGCTGTTCGCGCGATGGCACGCCCGGCACCGCCATGTGCGCTGAACGCGCTGAAGAGGCCGATCGCGAGGATCGCATAGACGCCGAGGCCCAACCACATGCAGGCGCCATCTTCGCACTCGGTCAAGAACATCAGTCCACCGCCGAAGGCACCGCCGATAACGATTGCACCGATGATGTAGAGAAAGATAACCCCGGCGATCTTGGCGGCTCGTGCGAGGCGGCTTTCTGTTTGGCCACTGCTTGCGGTCATTCTTCTACTCCCAACTCGACACGGCGGCTGCACGAGAGATTGAGGGGCGAGGTGAGCTCACTTGTCGAAGATCGTCAACTTGGCGCCGTCGTCGGCCACGAACACCGCAAGAAGGCTCGCCGGCTCGGTCGTACTTGCATTCTCGCTGACGAGGTGCTCGCTGCCGGGTGGTTCGAAAAAGGCCTCGCCTGCCACGTAGACCCTGCCCGGCCCGGTCGCGGAGTTCTCGGACCGGATCGCACCCGAAAGGATGTAGGCCAACACACTTCCGGCATGATGATGCTTTTCCGATTTTCCGCCCGGCGCATAGGTGACGACCACGGCGGTGAGGCTCTTGCCCGGCACATTCGGCAACATCTGCACGAACACCGGTTTGACCATGGCACCCGTGTCCTGGCCCGTCACCCGCACCGCCAGGGCGACGCTCAGCACGGAGGCCACGAGCAATATCGCACCCGAGGCGATCCACCGGCGTCTTGTGAATAATGCGTTCATCGTGAAATCCTCCCCATGGAATTTCAATCACTTAAGCCGCGGCGACGGTGCTGAGTAACCGCTTATACGGGATTGAAGGGGTTACTTGACGAAGCAACGCCTCCGCCGATCGTCACATCGCACGGGTTCCGATCGTCCGGCACAGCGCCTATGATATTCGATCTTTTTTTGGCAGGCGACCCGAGGCCGGAGCCGAGATATCACCATGGCGAGCGAGCCCGTATTTCATCGCTTCGTCGAAGCGCGCGTGATCGATCTTCCCTTCAGCCAAGCAGTTGAGGCCGGCGGCTTCGTCTTTCTCGCGGGCCAGGTGCCGAACGATCCGCCGAACGACGGGCGGCCGTTGCCGGGCGACATCGAAGGGCAAACTCGGCTGGCCATGGAAAACCTCGCTTTCGTGCTGACCCCACTCGGCCTCGATTTCTCCCATCTCGTCGCGACGCGGATCTTCCTCACGAACTTCGCGCGGGATTTCGATCGCATGAACGCGGTCTACCGCAGTTATTTTTCGAAGGGTCGCCTGCCGGCCCGAACTTGCATCGGCGTCACGGCATTGGCGGGCGGGGCGCGCATCGAAATCGACGCTATCGCACGGCGCCCTTGAGCGAGGGGTAAGGTCCAGCAGATTCGGTTGGAAGTATATGCCAGCGCGCCGGCGAATGGGGCGAACTCGCCTCAGGCGCCCGGGGCTGGCCCTTCCGCGTCCACAGTTTCATCGCGCGCGCGGGCGAGTGCAACGCGATCGCGGCCGTCTCGCTTTGCCGCATAGAGTGCTTCGTCGGCGCGCCGGATGAAATCCGCCAGCCGCTCGCCGAGCCGATATTGGGCAACGCCGATCGAGAGTGTCACGATTCCGAAGTCCTGGCCGGTGATCTTCCGGACGATATGCTTCGTCGCGATCTTGGCGCGAATCTGGCCGGCAACGGTCGCGGCGTCCTCGAGGAAGGTGCTCGGCAGGATGATCGCAAACTCCTCGCCGCCATAGCGAGCCGGAAGATCCTGTCCTTTGACCGATCGGACCAGCGTCCGTGCCACGACTCTGAGGACTTCGTCGCCGACTTGATGGCCGAACCGGTCATTGAAGATCTTGAAGTGATCGATATCCAGCATGAGAAGCGAGAGCGGCTCCCCGCTGCCCAACGAATGGCTCACGACCTCGCGGAGCGTGTCGTCGAAACATTTTCGGTTGGCGATCTTGGTGAGCGGATCGGTCAGCGCCTCCTTGCGCACGCTGACGAGATCCTGGCGCAGATTTGTCATTTCGTCCGATGCATGGCTGAGCTGGACTTCGAGCGCCTTGTTCCGCTCGGCCATCCGCCCCGTCTCCACGACCAGCTCGGCGACGAGGGCACGCAGGTTTTCGGGCTGGCCGTGACGACCGAGGGAGTCATTGAAGTTTCCAAGGGCGTGCCCGTACTGCGCGATGTCATGTCCGGCGTCGTCGAGGAGGACCTTGATCCGCTCGACGAGCTCGCCGACGCGCAGGCTCGCGCTGTAGACCGTGCGTTCTTGTTCCTCGTCAAGTTGCATCCATGCTCTCCTGGACAAAAGCCCGGAGCTTTATCGGAAAAACGCAGAGGCCTGTGCGGCCGCCTGTCCAATTACAAGAGCTTGGTTAACTATTGGCTAACTCATGATCGGTTTGGCGTGCATCCTTCCCTCTTGAGGGGGAGGGCGTTCATATCCAACCTCCCCACCTGAGGGGGAGGTCGCGAGCGTCAGCGAGCGGGTGGGGGGTGCTGCG
>DATDHA010000019.1:0-3638 GCA_036521815.1 Alphaproteobacteria bacterium
GGGCGGCATCATCATGGGCCGCAACACGATCCGCCAAGCCTACCATACGGGCCGTGGCTCGATCGTCATGCGCGGGCGTGCCGCGATCGAGGAAATCCGCAAGGACCGAGAGGCGATCGTCATCACGGAAGTCCCTTACCAGGTCAACAAGGCGCGCATGATCGAGCGCATGGCCGAGCTGGTGCAGGAAAAGACGATCGAAGGCATTTCCGACCTGCGCGACGAGAGCGACCGGCACGGCGTGCGCGTCGTCGTCGAGCTCAAGCGCGACGCGATGGCGGACGTTGTGCTCAACCAGCTCTATCGCTACACCCCGCTCCAGTCGACCTTCGGCGTCAACATGCTGGCGCTCACGCTCGGCCGGCCCGAGCTGATGGGTCTCAAGGACATCGTCGTCGCCTTCGTGAAGTTCCGCGAGGAGGTCATCACGCGGCGCACGATCTACGAGCTCGGCAAGGCGCGGGAGCGTGCGCACATCCTGGTCGGGCTCGCGATCGCGATCGCCAATCTCGATCCCGTCATCGCCGCGATCCGCAAGGCAAAAGACCCGGCCGAAGCGCGGGCGGCACTGATGGCGAACCCGTGGCCCGCCGAGGACGTCGAGCAGCTCATCGCACTGATCGACGAACCGGGGCGCGGCGTGGTCGCGGGCAAGTATCGCCTTTCCGAGGAGCAGGCGAAGGCGATCCTCGACCTCCGCCTCCACCGACTGACCGGTTTAGAGCGCGACAAGATCGCGGATGAGCTGACATCGGTCGTCGATCAGATCGCCGAATATCTCGCCATCCTCGCCTCGCGCGCGAGGCTCCTCGAGGTGATGCGCGCCGAGCTCAAGGACATGAAGGAGCGCTTTGGCACCGACCGCCGCACGGAAATCCAGGATCTCGAGTTCGAGCAGGATATCGAGGATCTGATCCAGCGCGAGGATATGGTGGTGACCGTAACCCACGCGGGCTATGTGAAGCGCGTGCCACTCTCGGCCTATCGCGCCCAGCGCCGGGGCGGCAAGGGCCGTGCCGCCATGGCGACGCGCGACGAGGATTTCGTAAGCCGGCTCTTCGTCGCCAACACCCACACCCCCGTGCTGTTCTTCTCCTCTCGCGGCATGGTCTACAAGATGAAGGTCTACAGGCTGCCGGCGGGGACACCCCAGGCGCGCGGCAAGGCCCTCATCAACCTTCTTCCGCTCGCGGCGGGCGAGACGATCACGACACTCATGCCGCTCCCCGAGGATGAAGGGAGCTGGGAGCAGCTCGACGTCATCTTCGCGACCGCGAGTGGGAGCGTGCGGCGCAACAAGCTCTCGGATTTCGTCGACGTGAAGGTGAACGGCAAGATCGCGATGAAGCTCGATGAAGGCGACAGGTTGATCGGCGTGTTGCCGGCGACCGAGCATGACGACGTGCTCCTCGCCGCCAAGCAGGGCAAGTGCATCCGCTTCCCGGTCGGCGACGTGCGCGTCTTTCGCGGCCGCGATTCGGTGGGCGTGCGCGGCATCTCCCTCGGGCCGGAGGATCAGGTGATCTCGATGTCGATCCTGCGTCACGCCGAATTCGAGACCGAGGAGCGCGACGCCTATCTGCGCCTTGCCGCCTTGCGCCGGCGGGACGAGAAATCGGGCGAGGAAGGGGCCGAGGATGCGGGCGAGGGATCGCAAGGTGCCGCGCGCGAGGCGGACGAGGGTGCCTCCGCAGCACCCGCAATCGCCCTGTCCGAAGAACGCTTCGCCGGGCTCGCCGCGTCCGAGGAATTCATCCTCACCGTGTCCTCGGCCGGCTTCGGCAAGCGCACGTCTGCCTATGAATATCGGGTCACCGGTCGCGGCGGCAAAGGCATCGAGGCGATCGACCTTGGCCGCGACGCCGCGACGACGCTCGTCGCGGCATTCCCCGTCGTCGAGCGCGACCAGATCATGCTGGTGACGGATGGCGGGCAACTGATCCGCTGTCCGGTCCACGACGTGCGCATCGCGGGCCGGACGACGCGCGGTGTGACACTTTTCCGCGTCTCGGAAGCGGAGCGGGTCGTCTCCGTCATCCGCCTCGGCGACGTGGCTGGCGACGAAGGTTCGGGCGGCGAGGAGGGTGCCGGCGTTGGCGAGGAAGCCGGGGAGGGGCCGAATGGCTGAGCGCATCGGCGTCTATCCCGGGACCTTCGATCCGATCACCAACGGGCATCTCGACATCATCCTGCGCGCGAGCCGGATCGTCGACCGCGTCGTCGTCGCGATCGCGATCAACGACGGCAAGGGCCCGCTTTTTTCAGTCGACGAGCGAATCCGGATGGTCGAGGACGAATGCGCCAAGCTCGCCAAGGCCGGCCACCCTGCGCTGCGCGGGGTTCGGGTGCGCGCCTTCGACAACCTTCTCATGCATTTCGTGCGGCAGATGGGGGCGAACGTCATCATTCGCGGCTTGCGCGCGGTGTCGGATTTCGATTACGAGTTCCAGATGGCGGGCATGAACGCGCGGGTCGAACCGGATGTCGAGACCGTCTTTCTGATGGCGTCGGAACGGCAGACATTCATCTCCTCGCGCTTCGTCAAGGAGATCGCGCGCCTCGGCGGCGATATCTCGAGCTTCGTGCCGGCCGGCGTGGCGCGTCGGCTCGTGGCACGCTTCGAGGACGACGGCCTGGCGAAGGCCGCACGCTCGACAAACCTCCGGCACCGCCGGAACTCTCGAAACCCCAAACGAAAGTCGTAGGAACAAAGATGCGCGCTTTTCTGAAACCATTCCTCATGGCGGCGATTCTCATGACACTCGGCACAAAGACGGCCTCGGCGGCCGATCCGGAAAACACGGTATACATGGACCTCAAGGACGGACGCGTGGTGATCGAGCTGCGGCCCGATCTGGCGCCCGAGACCGTGAAGCACTTCAAGGAACTCGTGCGCAAGCACTTCTATGACGGGCTCACGTTCCACCGGGTGATCCCGGGCTTCATGGCCCAGACGGGCGATCCGCTCGGCAACGGCACGGGCGGGTCTGGCCACAATGTCCCAGGGGAATTCACCCGCAAGGAGCATTTCGTGCGCGGCACCGTCGGCCTCGCGCGCGCCCAGGATCCCAACAGCGGCGACAGCCAGTTCTTCATCGTCTTCGATGATTCGACCTTTCTCGATGGGCAATACACGATCTTCGGAAAGGTGACCCAGGGCATGGAGTATGTCGATCTCATCAAGAAGGGATCGAAACAGCAGAACGGCGCCATCCAGGGCACACCCGACAAGATCATTAAGCTTCAGATTGCGGCCGATGTGAAGTCGTAGGCGGTTGGTGCTGAGGCCGTCTCGCGCACCGGCACAGCCGTGAGGTGACGGGGGAAAGAATCGCCCTCTGATCTCCGGCGCCGGGGTGCTGCCGCCCGGCGCAAGGTTGGTCACGCCCGCAAGGCTTGTCACACAGGGTCTCGATCGATGATCTGTCTCGAACATGCAGAGATTCCGGAGCTGCCGAACCCCCATCGGGGCAAGGTCCGCGACAGCTACGATCTCGGCGACGGTCGGCGCGTCATCGTGGCGACCGACCGGCAATCGGCATTCGACCGGATGCTGTCGCCGGTGCCGCGCAAGGGCGAGGTGCTCACGCGCCTCAGCCGCTATTGGTTCGAGACGACGGCGGACCTCTGTCGCAATC
>DATDHA010000020.1:0-2091 GCA_036521815.1 Alphaproteobacteria bacterium
GGCAATGCCCTTGAAGGTAGTGTCTGGCAAGGCCATTGCAACGAAGCCGATCGAGCGCGACGCCGCAGCGGCCAAGGCGAAGCCCGCCAAGCCGGGTGTTGCAGCCAACCCCCTTTGGGGTGGGCGATTCGCGTCCGGCCCGGCCGCGGCCATGGTCGAGATCAACGCCTCGATCGACTTCGACCGCCGCCTTTACGCCCAGGATATCCGAGCCTCGAAGGCGCATGCGGCCATGCTCGTGGCAAGGGGGATCATCTCGGCTAGAGATGGTCAGGCGATCGCCCAAGGTCTAGACAGCATTTATCAAGAGATCGAGAACGGGGCGTTCAAATTTTCGCGCGCGCTCGAGGACATTCACATGAATGTCGAGCATCGGCTGGCCGAGCTGGTCGGCGACGCCGCGGGACGCCTCCACACCGCTCGCTCCCGGAACGACCAGGTGGCGACCGACTTCCGCCTCTGGGTGCGCGACGCGATCGACCATCTCGATCCCGCCTTGAGGGAGCTCCAGGCAGCGCTCATCGGCCAGGCCGAGCGTCATGCGGAGACGCTCATGCCCGGCCTGACGCATCTTCAGCCAGCACAGGCCATCACTTTCGGCCATCACCTGATGGCCTATGTCGAGATGTTCGGGCGCGATCGCAGCCGCTTTGCCGATTGCCGCAAGCGATTGAACGAATCACCGCTTGGCGCTGCCGCTCTCGCGGGCACGTCGTTCCCGATCGACCGCGAGATGACGGCGCGGGCACTCGGCTTCGCGCGCCCTATGGCGAATTCGCTCGATGCGGTCTCGGACCGCGATTTCGCGATCGAATTCCTGGCCGCCGCGGCGATCGCGGGCGTGCATCTCTCGCGCCTTGCGGAGGAGCTGGTGATCTGGTCCTCCGACCTATTCCGCTTCGTGACACTCTCGGATGCGTTCACGACCGGAAGCTCGATCATGCCGCAGAAAAGAAATCCCGACGCGGCGGAGCTGGTGCGCGCCAAGGCGGGCCGTCTCATTGCAAATCTTGACAGCCTCCTGATCGTCATGAAGGGGCTTCCGCTGACCTACGGCAAGGACATGCAGGAGGACAAGGTGCCGACCTTCGAGGCCGCGGACACGCTGGCCCTCGCCGTCGCCGCGACGACCGGGATGATCCGTGATCTCACGGCAAATCTCGGCGCGATGCGCGCGGCACTCAATGGTGGCTTCCTCACGGCGACCGATCTCGCGGATTGGCTGGTGCGCGCGCGCGGGCTGCCGTTCCGCGAGGCCCATCACATCGCGGGCCGCATCGTGCGGCTGGCGGAGACGCGGCGCTGCCGTCTCGACGAGTTGAACTTGGGCGATCTCCAATCGATCGAGCCGCGTATCACCAAAGACGTGCTCGACGTGCTCAGTGTTGAGAAATCCGTGCGCAGCCGCCGCAGCCTCGGCGGCACGGCTCCAGACCAGGTGCGCCGCGCCATTGCCCGTGCCAAGGAGCGTTATCTTTGATTCGTCTCGTTTTTTCGATCGCCCTTTCGGCACTCGTCGTGTGCACGCTGGCCGCCTGCGGCAAGAAGGGGCCGCCGGAAGTGCCGAGCGGCCAGACCAACACCCTCGACAAGAAATACCCGAGCGAGGAGTAAGCCGTTCGATGGATGAGTTCGCCTACAAGAGCGGCATCCTCCACGCCGAAGACGTCCCGCTCCCGCGCATCGCCGAGGAGGTCGGCACGCCATTTTATTGCTATTCGACGAAATCGCTCTTGCGCCAATACGATGCCTTCAAGAGCGCCTTCGCCGATGTCGATGCGACGATCTGCTACGCGCTCAAGGCGAACGCCAACATCGCGGTGGTGCGCACGCTCGTCGCTGCGGGTGCGGGTGCGGACGTCGTTTCCGAAGGCGAGCTCAGGATTGCGCTCGCCGCAGGCGCTGGACCCGAAAGCATCGTTTTTTCCGGTGTGGGCAAGACGCGCCGGGAGATTGCCTTCGCACTCGAGACCGGCATATTTCAGATCAACGTCGAATCGGAGCCGGAACTCGAGATTCTCGGCGAAACGACCCGCACCCTCGGCAAGAAGATCGACGTCGCGTTCCGGCTCAACCCCGACGTCGATGCAC
>DATDHA010000021.1:0-1709 GCA_036521815.1 Alphaproteobacteria bacterium
GGCGGAATCTTCGCCTCGAAGATCGCGAAAGGCCGCACCGTGACCGTCGCCGTTGACGCGATGACCTTCAAGAAGCCGGTTTTCGTCGGCGACGTCGTGTGCATTTATGCCGATCTCATCAACGTCGGCACGACGTCCATCACCGTGCATGTCGAGACGTGGGTGATCCGGCGCAATGAATCGAACCGCATCCTCGTGACCGAAGGCAGCTACACCTACGTCGCGATCGACGAGACGGGTCGGCCGCGCAAGGTGGCGGCGTAGAAGAGGGAGGGCGCAAGATGTGCAAGACGAACCTGCGGTACCCCGTTGAGGGTGTCGTGAGCGGCGATGCGTTTGCGGCAAGGCTCAAGGCGTTGTCGGCGATGCCCCGGCGGCTCGAAGCCGCAGCGGAATCGGTTCCGGCGAAGCTCTGGACGACGCCAGATAAAAATGGCGGGTTCTCATTCGTCGAACACGCATGCCACTTGCGCGACATCGACGCGGAGGGGTTCCTTATCCGCATCGGCCGCATTCTGTCGGAGACGAAGCCCGCGTTGCCCGACATCGACGGCGCCAGGCTCGCGGCCGAGCGGGACTACCTCGCCCAGGATTTCCAAACGGCGCTTCGCGACTTCGCGTGCGCCCGCGCCGGGATCGTGCGCCGGCTCGAGGCGCTCACGCCGTCGGAGCGTTCGAGGGTCGGCATGCTCGAAGGTGTGGGCGAGATATCGATTGACGCACTCGTCGCCAAGATTCTCGAGCATGACGACGAACACCGCCACGATTTCGAAGCGCTGCGCCGCCAACTATCCGACCGGGGCCTCTAAGGACTTTTGCTCGGGCGATTCGGCGGCCCGTTTCGCGCGCCGGCGGTCGCCGTACGCCTTGGCGAACTCCGCGCCGAACAAAAGAATCTGTGCGGAATAATAGATCCACACAAGTATCAGCACGAGCGCGCCCGCGGCATGGTAGGCGGATTTGACCCCGCTGCTGCCGACGTAAAGGCTGATGAAGTATTTGCCGATCGAGAACAAGAGCGCGGTGACCGCAGCGCCGATCCATACGTCGCGCCACTCGACCGGCGCATCCGGCAGCACCTTGAACATCATCGCGAACAGCACAGTCGTCATTCCGAACGACATGGCGAAATCGAGGAAGTGCAGGATGGTCGAAAGATGGGGCAGTACGCCG
Organism: Alphaproteobacteria bacterium; assembly: GCA_036521815.1. GTDB lineage: Bacteria > Pseudomonadota > Alphaproteobacteria > JACZXZ01 > JACZXZ01 > DATDHA01. The sequence continues at coordinate 1,174 of DATDHA010000021.1, forward strand.
TTGAAATAATGGCCGAATGCCGTGAGTGCTGTATTGAGTGCCAGCGAAATGGTCAGGAGGGCGCCGATCATCATGATGAGCGCCAAGCTGCGAAGTCGCTTCCTTACGATATTCCAGATGCCGGCCGCCTTGCTCTTGCGCGTGGCCGGGTGGACTTTCCAAATGACGTTCAAGGCAGCCTGAAGCTCGCCGAACACCCCCGTTGCGGCGAGCAGGAGTGCCGCGATGCCGATCGCGGTCGCCACGACGCCCGAGGTCGTTCCGTTGGCACTGCGCAACAAGGCGTGCACAGCGCCCGCACTTTCTTTTCCGACGAGATCCGCGACTTCTTCGATGACCGCACCCGCGGCCGCCCGCTCGCCATATATGAACCCGGCGACTGCGATGATCAGGATCAGAATGGGTGCCAGGGAAAAGACGGTGTAATAGGCGATCGCAGCACCCATGCTTGCCGCACGATCGCTGACCCAGCCTTCGACAGCAGCACGGAGAAGGCCGGTCCAATCGCGCGCCGTTGCCTGCCCGCCTCGACCAAC
>DATDHA010000022.1:0-4074 GCA_036521815.1 Alphaproteobacteria bacterium
GTCATGACGATCACCGAGAGCGATCGTGCGTTCCAAAGATGCGATTGGACGCGCAGCATGAGCGGCCAGGTCGCCACGACAATCATCGTTGCCCAGATGGCAGCCGGCAGGAATGGCCACAGGATATAGAGCGAGGCGACGATCAAGGCGCCGATGACAAGCACGGCCAATGTGGTGCGGGTCAGGCCGTTTTGGGTTTCGCTCATCTCCGCTTACCCCAAATTTGTCGCGAATTCTCAACTGTGTACGTCGCACAAATAGAAGGCGAGATCAATCAGGTTCGACCGCGATCGGCGGTGCGCTACGCTTCTTCTTGCCCTTGCCCGCGGGACAGTTCCGAGGATTCTTTCGCATATCGCACGAGAGACGCGAAGCGAAAGATGCCGTGGACGAATTTGCCGTAGGGCATCGTGAGGAAAAGGCCGAAAACCACCCCGAGATGGACGGCCAGGAGGAAGCCCATCGCGGCGCTCTCGCGGAAAACGAGAAGTGCGATGCCGCTGAGGCTTGTTGCGAACAACATCGCGAGAAAGGCTATATCCATGCCGAAACGCGCCTGATCTCGCACGACCCGGTCGCGCCGCAACTTTGCAGCCAGCAGTCCGGCGGGACCGATCAGCAAGCCCACGCCGCCAACGGCACCGAGGAGGACCGGCAGATCGTACCAGGGGTATGGCGCCTCCTGCCCAAGGGCGAAATGATAGAGCGTCGCTACGCAGGTCGCGGCGAAGCACAGCATGAAACCGTAGAAGGTCAGGTGATGATAAATCTTCCGGTGGTCGACTGGACGCTCGTCGCTGTTCATGCAGCCCACACCGCCGCCGTCGAGATAGCGCAGCCGCCCGGTGTCGCGTGCCGCCTGCCAAAGCGATCGCGACTCCCGCAACGTCCCGGCCGGCTCCCCGATGTCGCGCCAGAATGCCCGCACCGCCATGGCAAGAGCCACGATCGCGTAAAGAAATGCCGCACCGAACAGCGTCGCCATCGCCGCGTGGGGCATCAGCCGATAGAAGCTGCCGGGGCCGGCCTCGACGCGCGTCAAGGCGGAGGGATCGTTGAAGGCCACGAAACCAAGCACGAAGACCGCGACCGATATTGCCGCAACAATGCCGATTGCGAGGCCGTTTCGCTCGAAGACGCCGGCGAATGCGTGCGGCCACGCATAGGTCCGATAGGATTCCGCGCGCACCTGCGCGAGCGTCCTCGGCACATTGACATCGAACTCGTGCGGCGGGGAGAACTGGCAGTCGTAATAGCAGGCGCCGCACTCGTGACATAGATTGGCGAGGTACCGAAGATCGCCATCCGAAAACGCGCGCCGCATCTCCATGGCGGGAAAGACCGCGCACAGCCCCTCGCAATAGCGGCACGAATTGCAGATCGTCATCAGCCGTTCCGCCTCGGCGAGGGCGTTAGTTGCGAGCATTGGCGGCGGCCTCCCGTCCCGCGGTGCGGCCGAACACGCTGCCGATGGTCATGCCGACGCCGCCGACATAACCGCGGCCGAGCACGTTGCCGGCCATGATCTCACCGGCCGCGAACATATTGGCCGAAGGTGCTCCACCCTTCATCAGCACGCGGCTTCCCCTGTTCACCCGCGTGCCGAGGTAGGTGAAGGTGATGCCGGGACGGACCGGGTAGGCATAGAAGGGTGCGGTTCGGATCGGCCGCGCCCAATGGCTCTTGGGCGGGGTCAGCCCTTCGGTGCGGCAATCGTCGAGGACAGTGTGATCGAAGGTTCCCGGCCGCACCGCGGCGTTGAATCGATCGATCGTTGCCGCGAGGGCGTCGGCGTCGAGGCCGAGTTTCCCCGCAAGCTCGCGCACATTGCCCGCTTCGAAGGGAGGGTAGGGGGAAGGCATGAACAACTTGAGCGACGGCGCGTCGAAGACAATATAGGCGATTTGGTCGGGCTGCGCCGCGACCAGGCGGCCCCAGATGGCGTAGCGCTTCGGCCACAGATCCTCGCCCTCGTCGTAGAAGCGCTCGGCGTGCTTGTTCACGACGATGCCGAAGACGACGCAGTCGAGGCGCGTGATGATGCCGCCATCGAAGCGCGGTGCGCGCGCATCGATCGCGACGGCATGGCACTGGGTCGGATCGCCGACCGGCTCAACACCCTTGTCGAGGAGAAGCTTGAGAAGCGAGCCGCGATTGTAGGGTGTTCCGCGAATGAGGAAATTCTCGGCCGCCGCACCCCAGTAGGTTTTGAGCCACTCGATGTTGGCTTCGAATCCGCCGGCTGCGGCGACGAGCGTCGCGGCGCGCACGATAACCCGCCCCTCGCCGAGCGCTACGGTCGCCGAGACGAATGCACTACCGTCGATGTCGAGATCGACCACCTCGGCATCATAGGCGACCTCGACGCCAAGCCGCTCCGCACTCAGATAGAGCGCGTTCAGCATCGCCCTGCCGCCGCCGAGAAAGAATGAATTGGTCCGCCCGAGGCTGAGCGTGCCGCCAAGCGACGGTTGGAACCGCACACCTTGCTCGGCGATCCAGTCCAACATCTCCTTGGATTGACCGATCATGTAGCGGGCGAGATCCTCGTCCGTGTGGCCAGCGGTCACGCGCAGGAGATCGTCCCAGAACTCCTCCTCGCTATAGGGCCCCGTCAACGTCGCCGTGGCGCTATCGTGAGCGCAGCGCATGTTGCGCGTGTGACGGGTATTGCCACCGCGATAGAATTTCGGGGCTGCCTCGAGGATGAGGACGGAAGCCCCCGCTCCCCGCGCGCTGATCGCGGCGCACAATGCCGCATTGCCGCCGCCAACCACCAACACGTCGTATTTTTTCGCAAATTCCGCCATTCGCGCACATCGGGTCGGTTTCCGCCGCAATGGACCTCGCGACGGGGCGGCGGGAGTATCGTGCAAAGCCAGGCGGAATGTAAGGTGCTACTTTGCCGCCGCCATTCCCGGTGCTCGCACTTTGGCGACGCGCGTCTCCGGTGGCATCTCGCGCATGACGCGCACTATGGCGTTGACGATGCCCATGTACCCCGTGCAGCGGCAGAGATTGCCGGCAAGCTCGGCACGGATTTGCCTCTCGTCGGCCTCGGCAAAGCGCATCACGATGTCGCGCGCCGTGATCAGCATCCCCGACGTGCAGAAGCCGCACTGAAGCGCATGCTCGCGATGGAAGGCGTCGCGCAATTTCGCCATCACGGGGTCGTCGTCGAAGCCCTCGATCGTGCGCACCTCGGCACCGTCCAGCGCCACCGTGAATGCGATGCAGGATCGTGCGGGCAAGCCGTCGATCGTTATCGTGCAGGCGCCGCACACGCCGTGCTCGCACCCGAGATGCGTGCCGGTCAGTCCCTGGTATCGGCGCAGGAAGTCGGCGAGGCTCGTGCGCGGCTCGACGTCCGCTTCCACGCGCAACCCATTGACGCCGAGGGCTACCCGCGTCACGGCCCGATTGCCTGCAAAATGGCGCGGCGCACCGCCGCGACATGGACTCGAAGATCGATGAGATCGATGTCGGGTGCAGCCGCTTGCACGGCCTCGCTCACGGCGGGAACGCCGGCCGCGGCCATGCTGTCGCGCGCGACCGCTTGCGCGAGCGTCGGCAGGAGGGCCGGTGGACCGTCGAGCGCGCCGGCGACAATACGGCTCACGCCGCGTGCTGGGTCGAAGACGGCAGCGCCGATCGCTTCGGGAAATTCGCCGATCTTGCGGCAGACCTTGTAATAGCCCCAGCGGGCGTCGCGGGAGAGCCTCGGAATTTCAATCGCGGCCAGGATTTCCGATGGACCGATTGCGGTCGAGAACACCCCCGTCATGAAATCGCGGGCGGAGACCTGCCGGTTGCCGGATCGACCTGAAATGACGAGAACGGCGTCGAGCAGCAGCATCGTCGCGATCCAATCGGCGGCGGGGTCGGCGTGCGCGAGGCTTCCCCCAATCGTCCCGCGGTTGCGGATGGCGCGGTACGCGATCCCCGATGCGACATAAGCGAGCAAGCGGCCGGTCGTCGATGGATCGATACCATCTTCGATCGCCGCGTGCGTGATGCCGGCGCCGACGATGAGCTTTTCCTCGCGCACCTCGAGGCGTTTGAGCGATGCGATGC
>DATDHA010000023.1:0-2965 GCA_036521815.1 Alphaproteobacteria bacterium
TGATGCGCTACTGGCTGCAGGAATAGGCAAGGGTACGTTCGCGCCGCTCGCCGATCGGCTACCCGGACCAAAGGCCCTCTATTTCACCCACTTGGCAAGAGTCGCCGGGTACTCGCCGCTCTCGATGGCCTGGTGAAGCCATTGGTCGACGAATTCCTTCCACACGGCGTCGCGCGGCAGGAGATAAGCCTTTTCGGCATAATTGAAGGGCCGGTCCGGGTTGACGGCGCAAAGGCCCGGATGCTCCTTCTCCCAGAAGCGGGTCTCGCTCGCGTCCGTGATCATGAGGTCGGCCTTGCCGTCGAGAATCTGCTGCCAGATCGTCTTGTTGTCTTGGTAGATCTCGATGGTCGCGTGCTTCAACGTGGCGCGATCAAATTTCTCATTGGTTCCACCGGGATTGCTCACAACCTTCACGCCCGCCCGGTCGATGTCCGCGAGCGTTTGGTACTTCGACCGGTCGTCGCAGCGCGCCACCGCGGCCTTGCCGTCGACCATGAAGGGGATGGTGAAGAGCGCTCTTTTCTGGCGTTCCATCGAAACCGAGACGCCACCCATCGCGATGTCGTATTTCCCGGCGAGGAGGTCGGGCAGGAGGTCGGACCATTTGGTCTGGACGAACTCGACCTCGACGCCAAGTGCAGCGCCAAGCGACTTGGCCATGTCGATATCGATGCCTTCGAAGGTTTTCGTGTCCGGATCTAGATAGGAAAAGGGCTTGTAATCACCCGTGGTACCGACGCGCAGAATCTTGGATTCCATCACGGCGTCGAGTTTGGTGTTCGGGGTTTCCGCGGTGTGCACCGACACAGCACTGACCGCAAGGCCGACGAACACGATGAAGGTCAGCCAGACCAGGGTCAGCACGACACGTCGAATTTCGTTCATTAAAACTCTCCGCCGAATTCGCCTCCCAGAATGCACGCTACGCGAGCAGCGAACGCAAGGCCAGGAACTTTTTACTAATATAATAAATAACTTACGTACTGTTTAATTTTTGGGCGCGCCAGCGACGCTCCCAGGACGGGGAGGTTGCCGCCGTCGAAATCGGATCAAAACCGGGAGCCGACGTTCGGCTTTTCTCCCAAGTCCCAGAAAAGCCCCGCCATGATCCTAAGTCCGTCGCGCAGGATCGGGACGAGCCCATGCTCGTTCGGCGCGTGCTGGGAGCAGCCCGCATAGGAGTGCGGCACCCAAATCGTCGGCATGCCGAGGATATCGGCGAAACACTCATTCGGCAGGGAGCCCCCGAGATTGGGCAGCACGGCGGGCCGCGTGCCGACCGTGCGTTCGACCGACGCGATCGCCCATTGCGCCCAAGGGTGAGTGGGATCGAGCCGGGTCGCCTGCATGAAGCCTTTTTCCCAAAGCTTCACCTGCACTATCGGGAAGCCGGTCTTGTCGAGGTGCCGGCGGATCGCCGAGATGAAGGTGTTGGGATCGGTATCGACGGTATAGCGGATCTGGCACGCGGCCGTGGCGCGCGGCGGGATCGCGTTCACGGGATTGTCGGGATTGCCGGTGCGGAAGGCGAGCACCTCGAAGGTATTCCACGCAAAAACCTTCTCGGCAGGGGTCAATCCCGGCTCACCCCAATCGGGATCGATGGCAGGCGCGTCGTCCCCGCCGCCGACCTCGAGGCCGGCGACCGCCTCGCGCACCGAATTCGGGATCGCGCGCGGCACCAGCTCCCGCACCTGGACACGGCCGGCCTTGGTCACGATCGAGGCGATCGCATTCGCGAGGATGATGCCGGGATTGGCAAGGAGCCCGCCCCAGTTGCCCGAATGATGCCCGCCCTGGCGCAAATCCACGGTGAGGTCGAAATTCATCGCCCCGCGCGAGCCCATGAAAATCGTTGCGCGATCGGGCGTCAATCGGGGGCCATCGGACGCGATCAGAAGATCGGCCGCGAGCCGCTCTTTATGCGCCGCGCAGAATTTGGCGAGGCCGGGCGAGCCGATCTCCTCGCTCGTCTCGAGCAGGATTTTCGAATTGAAGCCAAGCGCGCCGCGTTCGGCGAGCACGCACTCGAGGGCCGCCATATTGATCGTGTGCTGGCCCTTATTGTCGGCGACCCCGCGTCCGAACACGACATCGCCGCGGCGCTCAAGCTTCCAAGGCGAAAGATTGTCCTTCCACTGGGCGTCCAAGCCCCGGATGACGTCGCCATGGCCGTAGGTGAGGGCGGTTGGCAGGTTTGTACCCTCGATCCGCTCGGCGACAAGGAACGGCCCACCCCAGGTAACCGGATTGTCGAAGAGCTCCGTGCGGTAGCCGAGGCGGGCGAGGGCAGGTGCGATCTCGTTCGCGAGATATTCGGCGAGATGCGGCCGGCTTGCGGGTTCCTGGCTCTCGGTCTTCACGGCGATGCGCCGGGCGAGTGTTTCGAAGAACGGGCCGTCGTCGAAATACCGCTCGGCGCGCGCAATGGCGGATTCTCTGGTCATGGATCTCATCTCGTGCGGGTTGCGCTCCGACGCTAGACGGATATGGATGCGGAGCGCAAATCAAAAGCGCAGTATCGGCTTCTCCGGGTTGCACTGGTGCTGCGGGAAGCTGTTGGCGTCCCACGGAGCGGCCCGGTATTCTGGTCGACAGGCATCCTGATCGAAGCGTGCCGGATCGTGCGTTGGCGAGTGGCGGCCAGGCGGGGGAAGCGTGGATTTTTCGTTCAGCCCGGAACAGGAGCAGATACGCGCGGAGGTGCTGAAACTCTGCGCGCGTTTTGGCGACGATTACTGGCTCAAGAAGGACGAGGCCGGCGGCTTCCCCACCGAGTTTCACGCCGCCGTCGCGGCGGGCGGGTGGCTCGGCGTCGCGATGCCGGAAGCCTATGGCGGCGCCGGGCTCGGCATCACCGAAGCCGCATTGATTCTCGAAGAGATCAACCATTCGCCGGGCAACGGGCTAGCCTGCCATGCCCAAATGTACACCATGGGCACGCTGCTGCGGCACGGCAGCG
>DATDHA010000024.1:0-8745 GCA_036521815.1 Alphaproteobacteria bacterium
ATATAGCCTTTTGCGGCGGATAGTGCATACCAGCGGGCGGCGAGCTGGTAGCTCCGCGCCGTGCCTAGCCCGTCCGCCGTCATCTCCCCGATCATGTACTCGGCTTCCGCATTGCCGCGCTGAGCGTCCGCCAGGAGTTCCTGGTAAGCGCGTCTATAGTCGCGCCGCTCGAAGGCAGCCTTGCCGGCCGCGAAATCGGCGTATGCCGCGGCGATCGGCGCGCCAACAAGCAGTGCTGCGGTCGTGAAAGCGCAGGCCGAGGCCCGCTTGGAAATCATCCCCCGGTCTCCAACGTTGCCGCCTTACGCTATACTTCGATATGGTGACGGATATATGGAATTCGATAGAATTCCCGTGAAGTAAATCAAGAAGAAGGCGAATATCGGCTGATCGCCGTCGGAAGCGAAAGCAAGCATGAACATCGCAAATATGCTGGTCAACGCGAGCCGGGCAGCACCCGGCAATCCGGCGGTTGCACTCGGTGCACGCGTCCTCCTCGACTATCGGGCGTTGGGGCGGCGCGTCGCGGCACTCGCCGGCGCTTTCCGCCATCGTCTCAATCTCGCTCCGGAATCGCGTATCGCGGTCGCGATGAAGAACATTCCGGAATATGTCGAGCTGCTTTACGCAACTTGGCACGCCGGGCTGATCGCCGTGCCCGTGAACGCCAAGCTCCACCCGCGCGAGATCGCCTTCATCCTCGAGGACAGCGGTGCGCAGGTCCTCTTTGCAACGGGAGATCTCGGCCCCGCCATCGGCCGGATGACCACGCGTCCTGCGAGCCTCAAACACGTCATCGAGGTGCCGTCCTCCGACTACGACCGGCTGTTGAATGCCGAGCCGATTGCCCTCGCCGAGCGCGCGCCGGACGATACGGCGTGGCTTTTCTACACGAGCGGGACGACCGGAAGGCCCAAGGGCGTCATGCTCACCCATCGCAACCTCACGATGGCGGCACTCTGCTATCTCGCCGATGTCGATACGATCGAGGGCGCTGATTGCATCGTTCATGCGGCCCCGATGTCCCATGGTTCGGGCCTCTATATCGCACCCCATGTCGCGAAGGCGGCGTGCCAGGTTGTCCCGGAAAGTGCCGGCTTCGATGCATCCGAAATATGCCGCCTGCTCGACCGTCATCGAGGCGTCACGATGTTTTATGCACCGACGATGGTGCGCCGCTTGATCGATTACCGGGGCTTGGCGGATGCGAACCTCGCGAACCTCAAGACGATCGTCTATGGCGGGGCGCCGATGTACGTGGCCGACCTCAAAGAGGCGATGACGATCCTCGGCAACAAGCTCATCCAGATCTACGGTCAGGGCGAGAGCCCGATGACGATCGCGTGCCTCTCGCGCCGCCACCATTGGGCAAAGGACGATCCCCGCCACGAAGCGCACCTCGCCTCCGCCGGCCTTCCCTTCACCGGCATGGAAGTCAAGATTGCCGATGGAGCTGACAACCCGCTCCCCGCCGGCGAGACGGGCGAGGTGCTTGCGCGCGGTGACGCCGTGATGAAAGGCTATTGGCGCAACCCCAATGCGACGGCCGCGGCCTTGCGTGGCGGCTGGCTCCATACCGGCGACGTCGGCGCCCTCGACGGCGAGGGCTTTCTGACCCTCAAGGATCGCTCGAAGGACCTCATCATCAGCGGTGGTACGAACATCTACCCCCGTGAGGTCGAGGAGGTCCTTCTGAAGCACGAATCCGTGCACGAAGTCTCGGTGATCGGGCGCCCTCATCCCGATTGGGGCGAGGAGGTTGTCGCTTTCGTGGTCGCAAAACCGGGCGCGCAAGTGACATCGGAAGCGCTCGACAAGCTCTGCCTCGACAATATCGCGCGCTTCAAGCGGCCCAAGGAATACCGCTTCGTTGAGGGGCTGCCCAAGAACAGCTATGGCAAGATACTCAAGACCGAGCTTCGCGAGCGGCTCAAGGAAGAATAGTCCTAGGTTGCTGCTCGCGCGCCGGAGACGAGAGGGAAGCAAGCATGGGTGAACGGTTGAAGAACAAGGTGGCGCTTGTCATGGGCGCCGGTTCGATAGGCCCCGGCTGGGGCAACGGCAAAGCGGCCGCGGTTCTGTTCGCGCGCGAAGGGGCCAAGGTGTTCGCCTGCGACATTAATCCGAAGGCGGTCGAAGCGACCCAGCACATCGTGCGGGAGGAGGGTGGCGTGTGCGAGGCCCATGTGGGCGACGTATCCAACGCCGCTCAAGTGGCCGGCATGGTGGACGCTTGCGTGAAGGCGTTCGGACGCATCGACGTGCTTCACAACAATGTTGGCATCGTCGAGGTTGGCGGGCCGGTCGAGACGAGCGAGGCAAGCTGGGACCGCGTGAACGACGTCAATCTCAAGAGCATGTTTTTGACGTGCAAGTACGTGCTGCCGCACATGGAGCGCTCGGGAAGCGGGGCGATCGTGAACATCGCGTCGATCGCCGGGATAAGGTGGACGGGGGTGCCCTATGTCTCCTATGCCGCGACAAAGGCGGCGGCGATCCAGTTCACGCGGGTGATCGCCCTTCAATATGCCCGCAAGGGTATCCGCGCCAACTCGATCTTGCCCGGATTAATGAACACCCCCATGGTCCATGCCGCGTTGGTCGGCGCCTATGGCCAGACAGCCGACGATATGGTCGCCAAGCGCGATGAGCAGTGTCCGATGGGCCGCATGGGCGACGCATGGGATGTCGCCTATGCAGCGCTATTTCTGGCATCCGACGAGGCGAAATACATCACGGGGACCGAGCTCGTGGTCGATGGCGGCCTCACGGTCAAATGCGTCTGAGGCCGCCCACGACTGAGCGGCGAACCCCATCGAAATCGGGAACAGGCAATGAGTATGACCGGGAATGAGGCGCGCTCGTCGCGTCTCGCTGAGCGGCGGGAGGCGCGGATTCGGGCCGTGTTCCGCAAGGAAGCAATCGCGAATTTCCGCCTCCTTGCATGGCTGAGGACCGCTGCTGTCGCGATAACCGCGATTTGGCTCGTCTTCAACGCGCGCCAGCCGCATCTGGTCGAGAACCTGATTAGCTGCGTGCTCTTCGCCGCCCTTGGCTGGATCTACTACGCCCTGACCGTGGGCCGCGCGCAAGCTCCGTGGTTCAGTGCCTTCTATCCCATGATCGATGCGCTCATCCTGATCGACAATCTCCTTCCGATCATGCCGTGGAATGCCCCCTCGCTGCCGGACCCCGTATTGCTGCGCTTCGGAAGCTTCACGTATCTCTTCGTCCCGGTAGCACTCGGCGCGTTTTCCCTCTCGCCCTGGCGGACGTTCTGGAGTGCCGCCGCAACCGCTCTCGCCTGGGGTGCCGCGGTCGGCTGGCTGCTGCGGCAGCCCGGCGCCTTCACTGTGCCCGATCTTGCCATGATCGCGCAGGAGGACCCGCGCCGCTTCCTCGCGGTCTTCCTCAATCCGAATTTCCTCGACCGGGCGAGCCTCGAGACGGACCTATTCATCCTTCTCCTTGTCGGCGGCCTGCTTTCAGTCATGTCGTGGCGGACGCGGCGGCTCGTCGAGGGTCAGGTGAGAGCCGAGCGGAACCGCGCGAACCTTGCGCGCTATTTCTCGCCCAAGCTCATCGACGAGTTGCAGGACATGGAATCCCCGCTCGGCGGCGTGCGGACGCAGCCAATCGCCGTGCTCTTCGCCGATATCGTGGGATTCACGCGGCTCTCGGAGCGTCTGCCGCCGGAACGCGTGATCGAACTCCTCCGAAGCTTTCATCGGCGCATGGCGCGGGTCGTCTTCGCGAATGACGGAACGCTCGACAAATACATAGGTGACGCGGTGATGGCGACGTTTGGGGTTCCGAATACAGGCCGTCAGGACGCAGTCAACGCGCTGCGGTGCGCGCGCGCAATGGCCGACGAACTCGACCGATGGAACGAAAAGCGGCTCGCGCGGGGCGCTGATCCGATCCGCGTCGGTATCGGGGTGCATTACGGCCCCGCGGTGCTGGGCGACATCGGCGACGAGCGCCGGCTCGAATACGCCGTCATCGGCGACACCGTGAATGTCGCAAGCCGCCTCGAACGTCTCACACGCGTGCTGAACACCGACATCTTAGCGAGTCAGGACTTGGTCGACGCCGCACTGCGACAGGCGCCGGAGCAAACCGCGACGGCACTCGCCGGTTTCGTGCCCGATAAGCCGCGCAAGCTGCGCGGCCGCCAGGAGCCGATTGCGCTCTGGTCTTATCGCCGGCCCGAGATCGCGTTGTCCTCGGGCGTGGTCGCGGCATCGTGACCCGTTTTTTCGGGTCGGTGTGCCGACTGCGGACCAACCCGCGCAAGGCGCGCTGGCCCACCATCAGGGATTTGGGGAAGCGGCGGGGATGTAGCGGCCGAGTCGCACAGCGGTAAGGCCGCGCTTGATCTTTTTCGCAGGCATGATCGGCACGCAAGCGTCGTAGGGCGTCCTGACTTCCCGCCCGCCATCCAACGCCAAGAGCGTGCCGGCTTTGGCGATGATCTCGAGCGGGCGGACCGGCCGCTTGAATTCGAATGCGTCGGTCTCGATCGTGACGACGTGCGTCACCTCGATGAAACGCTGGGGCTCCAGGGTCCGTTCGTCAAGGTGCCTTGCCACAAAGGCCGGGTCGAGCATGTCGAAGGTGTGGAGAAAGCGAAGTGCCGATTGAAAGGCGACTTCAGCACTTCCCGCCGCGAAGTGTCGACCGCACTCGACGAGAAGGGCGGATTTTTCAGCATCTGGATCGCCGAAATCCCCATAGTCGCGCAGGCGCACGCCGCTGGTATGCCCGGGGTCGGCGACGACGGTTGCCGGATACCGCATGCGCCGCGCGAGCCGCATGCCCTTCGCGCTCGTCCCTGAAAGTGCCAGCGGAAGCTCGCCCTCCGTCATCGAGTGGAGATCGAGGAGATGGTCGCACGCGTCAGCGATGGGCCGAATGGTTCGTGCGCGCGCGAGCTCGACGGTCTTGCCCGGCCCATCGAGTTTATCGGCGGACCACACCCGGTTCATGTCCTCGTCGACAAAACGCCCCTGATCGGGCTTCCGCGAGTCGATCCGGGCGTAGGCCAGGACATTGAGGAATGCAAGCGTGAGGGTTCCCCGCGTCGGTTTGAGCGCGTTCGCGAGAATGCGGTCGAGCGCCACCGCACCGCAAGCCTCGTTGCCGTGCATGAGTGCTGTTATGAGAATGCCGGGTCCGGGCTTGGTGCTGCTCACCCGGTGGACATAGTCGATGCCCGTATTGGCGACGCGCCAGCGCGCAATATCGGGTGGCGTCAAGCTCGTGGGATTTGCGGTGTCGTCCATCGCGGCGCTATCGATTCGCGGAGACCCGGTCGGCCAAGCGTGCGACAAACGTCTCGCAGCGCGCGATCTGGTCCAAAGTTATCCATTCGTCGGGTTTGTGCGCCTGTTCAATCGAGCCGGGCCCGCAAATGATCGTCGGAATACCCGCACTTGAGAACAAACCGCCCTCAGTGCCGAACGCGACCATGCTGGTCGTGTTGCCGCCCGTCAACTGCTTGACGAGGCGCGTCACCTCGGCGTCGTCGTCGGTGTTGAGCCCTGGGAACTCCGAGAGCTTCTGCCACTCGATTCCGGCCCGGGCGCTAACGGCCTTCATTTCGGGAAGCAGTTCGCGTTCGACGAATGCCTTGACTGCATCGAACAGCGGGACCGGATCCTCGGAGGGCAAAGGGCGAAACTCAAAATCGAAGCGGCAATCGCGCGGCACGATATTGAGCTGCGTGCCGCCATGGATGACGCCGGTATGAACGGTCGTGTATGGCGGCTCAAAGCCTTTATCGAAGGGGCCATTTTCGCGGATACGGCGTCCGAGGCGCCGGAGATGTCCGATGATTTCGGCGGCGTTTTCTATCGCGTTCACGCCGCGGTGGGTAAGTGCGGAATGGGATTCTAACCCCCGCACGTGACAGCGGTAGCTGAGCTTGCCCTTGTGCCCACGCGCCACCTGCATGCTCGTCGGCTCGCCGACGATGCAAAGCGCCGGACGCCCCGGCATCTCGCCAAAGCGGGCGATGAGCCGCCGCACCCCGAGGCAGCCGACTTCCTCATCGTAGGAAAGTGCCAGATGGATCGGCGTTGCGAGCTTGCGCTTGAGGAAGAGTGGAAGCGAGGCGAGTACCACGGCAATGAAGCTTTTCATGTCCGCGACACCGCGGGCGTAGAGTTTGCCGCCACGCTCGGCAACCTTGAAGGGATCGCTCGCCCAATCCTGACCGTCGATCGGCACCACGTCGGTATGGCCGGAGAGCATGATGCCGCGCTCTTCCTTCGGGCCGATCGTGGCGTAGAGGTTCGCCTTCTTCCCGCTCTCATCGTGAACGAGCAGAGATTCGACGCCCAGCCCCGTGAGGTAATCACGGACGCATTCGATGAGTGCGAGGTTCGAGTCGCGGCTGACGGTTGGGAAGGCGATCAGCCGCTCGATCCATTCGCGGCTCTTGGGCGCAGGCTCGGTCATGATCACATCGATGCTGGCCCCCTCGCCCTTCGAACTGGATGGCGAGGGAGACGTTGCGGGGGTCAGGGTGCGAATTGCTCCATGAGAATCCGTTCCTCCAGGTTGTGCTCGGGATCGAAGAGGAGAGTCAAGCCCACTTTGTTATCCTCGACGATCTCGACCTCCGCGACATCGCGCACCTCGGTGTAGTCGGCGACCGCACTCACCGGCCGCTTCTCGGCCTCGAGCACCTCGAAGCGGACCTTGGCCGAATTAGGCAGCAGTGCTCCGCGCCAGCGTCGTGGCCGGAACGCGCAAATGGGCGTCATAGCGAGGATGGGGGAGCCCAATGGGATGATCGGGCCGTGGGCCGAAAGGTTGTAGGCGGTACTTCCCGCGGGGCTCGAGACGAGGATTCCGTCGCAGATCAGGCTCTCGAGGCGCACCACCTCATCGACCGAAATTCGGATCTTCGCGGCCTGGCGCGTCTCGCGCAGCAGCGAGACCTCATTGATCGCGAGCGCTTCGCTGCAATCGCCCAACAATGTGCGCACATTCATGCGCAGCGGATGCAGCCTGAAGCCTTGCGCCTGGGCAACGCGCTTCGGCAGGTCGTCCTCACGGTATTCGTTCATCAGGAAGCCGACGGAACCGCGCTGCATGCCGAAGATCGGCCGGCCGAGCGCCATGTAGCGGTGGAGCGATTCGAGCATGAAACCATCACCGCCGAGGGTGACGATGATATCCGCCGCTTCGACCGGTACAGCGGCGTAGCGGGCGGTGAGGTGCTCCAAGGCTTCCTGGGCTTTGTCGGCATCGGAGGCGAGAAAGGCGAGCTTGGGTGGCGGCGGCATCCTTACTCCGTGACCGGCTTACTCCGTGACCGGAAGTTGGCCGGAGTATAGCCTACAATGCGTGGCGCGCCATCCACCTGGGGAGGACGAACCGCCGATTTAACGCGATGGGGCTGACGCCTGGGCTTGCCAAGCCTGCCATGGGCGGTCATGGTCGGTAACGAAGCCGAACTTGGGAGGAGATGCCATGACGAAGGCTCTCAGTACGCTCATTTGCGGATTCCTGCTCACCCTCGCCACGAATTGCTTTGCACCCATCGCGGCTGCGCAGTCCCAGCCGTCCGACGAGGCCAATCCGGCCAGCTCCGCCAAAGTGCTGGATCAAGGCGGGGCCGAGCGCCAAGCGAACTACTACTATCCGTCGCCCCAGAGCCATGAGGTTTACGAATCGCAGGCGACGATCCTTTCGGATTCGGACCGCGACCGCAGGATCGGATTCGTGATCGGATTGACCCAGCAGATGCTGAGCAATCCATACCCGCCGACCTTCGCCATTTTTGCCAAGGGCGACGATGCCGAGCGGCTGATCGTCGTGTCGCTGGTCGATGGCAGATACAACACGCTCTACCGCGCGCGCGCACTCTTCGCAACACTCACCGCGGTGGCTCGCACCACGCCATTCTTCCGCGACAACGCGATCGACGATCTGTTCAATTTCTTCGACCTCTGCAAGCTCCTCGGCTTCAAAGAGATCATCTGGTCGGATGGAAAAGAACTCGCGCACCAGATCGTTCTGAAGTAGCTGTCGCAATCGGGCGGCGACGGCCGATCGTTATCGCTTCATTAACCGCGGCAATCTAAACCTATCGCGTGGCCTTTGACCGGGCTGAAGGCGGATAGCCTTCGGCCTCGGCCTGACGGAGGAGCGCCTGCGATGGACGGCCGGACCTGGCGGCGGCAAATGGCAAGCATCGGCTTCTGCGGCGCCAGTCTCTGGACGATCGCGCAGCCCGCAGCGGCCGCGAATGCGCTCGATCAGCCGACAGGCTCGCCGGCGTTCGCCCGCGCACCTTATACGATGAAATGCTTTCTCGATCGCGATCTCGTCGTGAACGAGGACCTTGCCGCCAGACCTACGTTCAAAGACGGGCAATGGCAGGCCAACAGCTGGAGCCTCGATCCCAAATCGACGGGCCTCGACGTCGTCATCCAGCAGGGTGCAAACGCCACCTGCATCGTGAAGCAGAACGAAAAGTGAAATCCGGCGTCAGCCGCCGGTGACGCTCATATGCCGCGACACCGACGCCGGCCCGTGGCGCCGGTCGATCAGGAAGTCGTGCCCCTTAGGCTTGCGCGCAATCGCTTCCCGGATCGCGGCGACGAGCAATGCGTCGTCGTCGCTCGCCCGAAGGGGTGTTCGCAAGTCGGTCGCGTCCTCCTGGCCGAGGCACATGAAAAGTGTGCCCGTGCAGGTCAAGCGCACCCGGTTGCAGGATTCGCAGAAATTATG
>DATDHA010000025.1:0-2517 GCA_036521815.1 Alphaproteobacteria bacterium
TTGTTCGCAGCCGGTTCGGCCGAGATCGATCCCGCCCAGGTCGCAAAGCTCAAGCCGGTTGTCGAGATGCTGCATCGCCAGGGTGGCGGCTTGCAGCTCGTCGGGTACGCCACGCATAAAGGCGGCGGGAGTGGCGTGCAGGACAAGATCGCCGATTTCCATCTTTCGCTCGAGCGGGCGAACAGGGTCGGGCACGCGCTTGCCGGCCTTGGCGTCAAGCCCGACGAGCTTGTCGTCAGCGCGCAGGGCGGTGGTGCACCCGTGATTTCGGTCGCGGGCGTTTCGGGTGGCGACGCCGACGAGCGCGTCGACATCTACTATTGGCACTGACGCCGATATCGGTCGGAATGGCAAATCGGCAGAAATGGGAAATCGGCAGGAATGGAGGGGTGAGAGCGCATGACTCCGCCCGTGCCGGCCGGTAGGATGCGCGGGAAGGAGGTGGCGATGGATAGGCACGAGCAAGGCCCCGGTCGGCATCACGACCACACCGGGCAGGATGCGCCCTCCGATCTCACGTTGCGCGTCAAGGCGCTCGAATCGCTGCTGGTCGAGAAGGGGCTGGTCGATCCGGCGGCACTCGACGTTTTGATCGACACCTACGAACATAAGGTCGGGCCGCGCAATGGCGCGCGCGTGGTCGCCAAGGCATGGACCGATGCCGGCTACAAGAAGCGGCTCTTCGAGGACGCGGCGGCGACGATCGCCGAACTCGGCTACACCGGCCGCCAGGGCGAGCACATGGTCGCCGTCGAGAACAGCGCCAAAATCCATAACCTCGTCGTCTGCACGCTTTGCTCTTGTTATCCCTGGACGGTGCTCGGCCTGCCGCCCGTCTGGTACAAATCCTCGCCCTACCGCTCCCGTGCGGTGATCGATCCTCGCGGCGTGCTGCGCGAGTTCGGGCTTGAGCTGCCCGACGACGTCGAGGTGCGTGTTTGGGATTCGACCGCCGAAGTGCGCTATCTCGTGATCCCAGAACGGTCGGCGGGAACCGAACGACTGAGCGAGGAGGCGCTTGCCGCCCTCGTCACGCGCGATGCCATGATCGGCGTCGCCAAGATCGCCCCGCCCTCGAAGGAGGGCCGCTCGTGACCCCGCCCTCGAAGGAGGGCCGCTCATGAACAGTGTCCACGATATGGGCGGGATGCATGGCCTCGGCCCGATCGAATACGAAAAGGACGAGCCGGTCTTTCACGCGCGGTGGGAAGCGCGCGCGCTCGCCCTGACGCTTGCGATGGGGGCCTGGGGCAAATGGAACATCGACGCATCGCGCCATGCGCGCGAGCGCCTTCCCGGCCCCGAATATCTCCGCATGAGCTATTACGAGAAGTGGCTCACGGCCCTCGAGAGCCTCGCGGTACAGCGTGGCCTCATCACCGAGGCAGAGCTGGCAAGCGGGCGGCCCGCACCCGGATCGGAAAAAAGGACGCCAATGCTGACCGCGAACAGGGTGGCGTCGGCGCTGGCGAAGGGAGCGCCGGTCAAGCGTGACTTGCCGCTGGCGCAGCGCTTCCAGGTTGGCCAGCGCGTGCGGGCGAGGAACCTCAACCCGACCGGCCACACGCGTCTGCCGCGCTATGCGCGCGGGAAGCTCGGCGTGATCGAGCGCTGTCACGGCGCTCATGTCTTCCCCGACAGCAACGCGCATTTCCGCGGCGAGAATCCGCAGCACCTCTATTCCGTGCGGTTCTCCGCTGCGGATTTGTGGGGTGCCGATGCGAAAGCGAGGGACTCCGTGGCCCTCGATCTTTGGGACGATCACCTTGAGCCGGCCTGAGCAGAATGGTGCGGTGGAGCGACTAGCGGCCCTTTCTGGCCTGCCGCGGGACACTGGCGGCCCCGTCTTTGCCGAACCCTGGCAGGCCCAAGCCTTCGCGATGGCAGTCAAACTTTCCGAAGCCGGATGTTTCACCTGGAAGGAGTGGGCGGCAACCCTCGCCGCCGAAATCGCGGCCGCCGACGCGCGCGGCGAAGGCGACGACGGTTCACATTATTATGATCATTGGGTTGCGGCCCTCGAACGCCTCGTGACGGGGAAGGGGATTGCCGAACCGGCAACGCTTCTCACGCGCAAGGCGGCTTGGGCCGAAGCCTATCGGACGACACCCCACGGCGAGCCGGTCGAACTCAAGGCGCACGGGCCCAAATAACAGATTGCGTAAACTGTGGGTTGGTGCACCGTTTTGCGCCCCCTCTGCCGGGCTGGACCGGCACTGGATTTTCCTCGAAATTTCGCCGTTCAAACGATAAATAGGCGCATGAAGACGTGGCGTTGCCCTATGATCGGGCGGGCGCTGGGCTCAGAGGCGCGATCGGTTTTTCGAGAGGACGAGTTAACGCTGTGAGAGAGTGGATCGGCACCGCCGACCTTCGCACAAGGCATCAATCGCACGACAAGTTTGCCCGCATCGTAGGCACCTCTGCGGGTGCGGCGATGCGCGCACAAGCCCTGAAAGCTCCGCTGCACCCAACCGTCGGTACGCGATGAAATCGCTTCGCATCGCCATCGCCGGT
>DATDHA010000026.1:0-2053 GCA_036521815.1 Alphaproteobacteria bacterium
GGCCGCGCGTTGCCGAACTTGTCTATTGGCCGACGGTGCAGATGATCCTCTGGGGCTTGATCAGCCGATTCTTCATGACCCACAGCTCCTACGTGGCGCAGGCGGGCGGCATCCTCATCGCGGGCGTGCTGCTGTGGGACGTCCTGTTCCGCAGCCAGCTCGGCGTCGCGGTCTCCTTCCTCGAGGAGGTGTGGGCCCGCAATCTCGGGCAGCTTTTCGTAACCCCTCTCCGGCCCTATGAGCTGATGCTCTCCCTCGCGGCAATGAGCCTCGTGCGCACGCTCGTCGGCATCGTGCCCGCGGCCCTGCTGTGCATCCCGCTCTATCACTATTCGATCTTCACGATGGGCCTGCCGCTCATCGCCTTCTTCGTGAACCTCATGGCGTTCGGCTGGGCCATGGGCCTCATGGTCTCCGGATGCATCCTGCGCTATGGACTCGGTGCGGAAAGCCTCGCCTGGCTCGCCATCTTTGCACTCGCCCCGATCAGCGGCGTCTATTATCCGATTTCGATATTGCCGGGCTGGATCCAGCCGCTCGCCTGGGCGCTGCCGGCATCTTATGTTTTCGAAGGCATGCGGGCGATCATGCTCGAGCATGTATTCCGCGCGGACTTGCTCATACAGGCGCTCTCGCTCAATGCGCTTTATCTCGCCGCGGGAGGTGTCGTGTTCCTCGCCTTCTTCCGCGCCGTGCGCCGGCGCGGGCTCTTGCTGCAGATGGGCGAGTAGGACCCGGCCGCCTACCAACCGTTCCCGACACAACCTGAGCGTGATGAGATGATATGGAATCGACGAAGCCCTCCTCACCCTTCCCTCTCCTCCCAACGGGAGGAGAGGGTTGCGTAGGGTTAGCGAAGCAAGGCTGAGCTTACCCGAAGCTGGGTGAGGGGGGATGGTGGATCAACTTAATCGCATCGCATGCTACGCGCACCTCGACCCCCGCTATGGCGGCCGGAGACACGGTTGTGTGCCCTCACCGGGCCTCCTATAACGAGGCTCGGGTGCCGAGCCCGGGTGCGTGGGAGGGATGATGGCTCGTGTCGATTGGAGTCGATTCGATTGGTCGAGCCTCAGGCGCGGCTGGCTCGACGACATCCGGGCAGCGGTGGTTTTCTTCACGATCCTTCCGCTCGCACCCCGAGCCGATGCAGCACCGGACGAAATCGCCCAGGCCTTGCGCGCATGGCCGATCATTGGTGCTGGCGTCGCCGCCGCGGGAGCCGTCGGCTATTTTCTCGCGATGGCTCTCGGTCTCGCGCCCCTTCCGAGTGCGCTGATCGCACTCGGGATCACGATTGCACTCACCGGTGCACTCCACGAGGACGGGCTCGCCGACTTCGCGGACGGCCTCGGCGGACGCGACGCGGAAAGACGCCTCGCGATCATGCGCGACAGCCATATCGGCGTGTTCGGGGCCTTGGCGGTGACATTGAGCGTCGCGTTCCGGGCGGCCCTCTTTGCCGAGCTCGCCACACCCGCAAGAGTGGCGGCCGGCCTGATCGCGGCGGCGGCGGTCTCGCGCGGGCTCGTCCCGCTCATGACGCTCACGCTTGCCCCGGCGCGCGAGGTGGGACTAGGCGCCATGCTCGGCGAACGCCGTCACGAGATCGTCGCCGCAGCCGCGATCCTGGCGGTCGTTGCGGCATTTCTTTTGCTTGGCGTCGGTGCCGGGGTTGGCGCCCTGGCGTTTAGCTCGGCCGCGATTTTCTGCGTCGCCGCCCTTGCCCGCGCGCGGCTTGGAGGCTATACGGGCGACGTGCTGGGGGCTGCCCAACAAGCGGCCGAAATGGCCGGTCTCGTTGCCGTTGCGATTTTCCCATGAACCTGATGCACTCGAGGACGATGTGCCGATGACCCTCGTGACCCGATGGTGGTGGATTCGCCATGCGCCCGTGACCACCGACGGCGGACGCATCTACGGCCAGACCGACATCGAGTGCGACGTTTCGGACCGGGCGTCGTTCGCGGCACTCGCGGCACGCTTGCCGCGCGGGGCGCTCTGGGTGTCGAGCAATTTGAAGCGCGCCTATCTGACCGCGGCCGCAATTCGC
>DATDHA010000027.1:0-4465 GCA_036521815.1 Alphaproteobacteria bacterium
GATCACTTCCGCCTCGTGAACGCCGAGCGTCTCGGCGATCGCGCGCACGGTCCCGGGCGAAAGATCGCCGCCGTGGATTTCCTCGTGCTTGGCGGCAAGGCGGCGGAGATTGAAGAAAAGCCGCTTTTGCGACGCCGTTGTCCCCATGCGCACGAGCGAACTCGAGCGCACGACGAAATCCTGGAGCTACGCGCGAATCCACCAGATCGCGTATGTGCTGAGCCGGAACCCGCGCTCGGGATCGAAACGCTCGATCGCATGCATGAGGCCGAGATTTCCCTCCGAGATCAGCTCCGCGAACGGCAGCGCATAGCCCCGGAACGAACGCGCAACTTTGACGACGAGACGAAGATGACTGCCAACCAGGTGGTCGAGCGCCTTGCCATCGCGCCGCTCGCGCCAGCGCTGGACGAGCTCGATTTCTGTCTTGGCGTCCAGCATCGGATAACGCTTGATCTCCGCGAGATAGCGGCCGAGATCGGGATCGGTCGGAATGGAGCGGTTGTTCACGCGCGATGTCCTCGTTTGATGACGGAATTCATGGGCTGCCGCGGTTCCCGATGGGAGCCGACAAGTCATTGTATTGACACGCTTATTGCTTTTCCTGTGGTTCTCAAGTCGCGGCCCGGACGGCTACGGGCGCCCCGCGGAACGCATCCAATGGGTGAGGGAATGCCCGATATATGGGCGAGGGCCTGCGTGTTTCAAGAGTTTTCCCCCAAGTGCTGTAAGCCCCACGTGCCGCGGGCAATGCCGCGTCACGCTCACGAAAAGTAGCCCCGCCGCGAGCGCGGCGGGGCCAAGGTGGAGGAAGCGGCCCGTGGACGCACACCGCGTGCCGCTCCGGGGAGCGCAAATGCCGTGCTGTAGGGAAAGTGGGCGTCCCGAATCACGGCATCTGCGCCAGGGATCAAACTCGTGCGCGGCTTGGGCCAAGCATCCGGATAAGCTCGACCGAGCCGAAAATCTCGTCCGTCCAGCCGTGGGCTGCCGCCAATTCGAGGTTTTGGACGAGGGCCGACCAGCCGCGTTCGTGCAATCGGCGCTCGATGCTCTTCTGCACTTGATTGGCAAGGATCGCATCGCCGTTCTGCTCGCGCGAACGCGGCCCCAGATAAAGGAGCCCGATCCTGCCGTCCGCCAGGCGACCGACCGGCCCGTACCGGCCGAGCGCGTCGCCGACCGCGTCGGCAGCGGACCCCCGTGCGACGTCGCCTAGCCCGACGGCGAACATCGAGACGGGAATGTGCACGCCGCGCAGCATGCGCAAGCTCCGCTCGATATCGGCATCGAAGGCGTGCCAAGGGAGGAGCGTGTCGCTGTCGACCAATATGCCAGGAGCGCTCGGCGACCTGAGCAGGCCTGAAAACAACGACATCAAGGACTCTCCTCCCGGCGGCGACCCGCGCAGCCCACTTCATGGCACCGATTTAGCATCGGCCTTGTGGACTTGAAGGGAACAAGATTGGGACATTATTGAGACCGGGGCCGCCGCCAATCGCCTGCGAAATCTATCGTATTTCAGGCCGGAACCGGCATTCCTCCTTGCGGAAGAAGTGCCTTGGTCAGCGCGCGAGCGGCAGCGCCACAACGACCCGGAAGCCGCCCTCGGCGCGGTTTTCGGCCGCGACGACCCCGCCCATCGATTCGACGTTGCGCCGGACGATCCAGAGCCCGAGCCCGTAATGCACCTTCCCACCTTGCGGCTCGCTCGGTGAGGGATTGTTCGTCGCTTCCGCAGCACGCAGGGAGACGAAGCGCTCGAAGATCTGCTCGATCTTGTCGGGTGCGACGCCCGGCCCTTGATCGCTGATCGAAAGCTCCGCGACCCCGCTGCGCGCGCGCAGGATGACCTCGATCTCGCCATTGAGCGGAGAAAAGCTCAGCGCATTCTCGAAAATGTTCTGCACGATCGTCTCGAGGAGCGACGGTGCTCCGATGACGACGAGGCCAGGCTCGACGCGCGCGAGGATACGGACCCGGCCGGGCTCGTGCGCCTCGCGGTATTCTTCGGCGATCTCCTGGACAAGGGCGGAAAGCGGTATGGATTCGTGCGGCGGATTGATCGAGTCGGCAATGGTCTCGTCGAGCCGGCGCGAGGCGGAGACGAGTCCGTCGAGGCGCTCAAGCGATCGATCGATGATATCGAGTGCCCGCAGTGTGCGCGGATCGTCCCTGGTGATGCCGCGCCTGAACGGCTCAAGCGATTGCGCGATGATTCCGATCGGCGTCTTGAACGCGTGCGCCGTCTCTTCGGCGGCGAAGCGCAGCGCCTGAGCGGATGAGCGCAGCGTCGCCACGAGCCGATCGAACTCCTCGGCGACCCAGCTCAACTCGGGGATTCGGTTCAGGGAGGAGAAGGTGCCGCGCAGCTCGCGCCCCGTGCGCAGATTGCGCGCGAGCCGCCCGAAACGGTGCAGGCTCAAGCCTGCTTGCATGAATAGCACGGTCACGATGAGCGCCATGACGAGGTAGATCGCCGTCGCGAAGCGCACGGCACCCGTTTGCCAATAGGGCTGGCCAATCGAGGATCCGAGAAAATCCGCGGTCTGATAAGAGGTGACGACGGCCCAGCAGCCCGTACTTGCCTGGATCGGCGTGACGGACGTGAGGAGCTCCTGACCACCGGCGGGATTGGTGTATCGAATGCCAAGCGGGGCGACCTCGGCGCAACTGTCCTTGAGCCGATCGAGCACGCCGGAGTCGATAAGGTCCTGGCGCTCCTGCTCGAGATACTGCGGGGGGACCGCCGGGGCCGAGGCCACATAGTAGAAGCCGCCGCTGGCGTCGTCGTCGGCGCGGCGATAGAGGAGCTTGATGTTGGGCCCCGCGATGCCGAGGCGCAGGACGCTCTGCCCGACCGAACGCATGGCGGAACCATCGATCTTCTCGAGTGCCGGCCGAAGCGCTTCCGCGATTATGCGGCCCTGCGCCTCCACGTTCTCGAGGAGGAGGCGATTCTTCTCGGCGTCTGCCGCGCGAAACTGCTCGTAGACGATGCTGGGCACGGCGAAGAAGATGGCGACCAGCACCAGGATCTTCACGGCAAACGAGCGCGAGACGCGCTCGAGCTGGCCCATCATCCTAGGAATCTTCGCCCTCCCTCTCGCGCCAGCGGTAGCCGAAGCCGGAGTAGTTCTCGATCTCGTCGAATTCCGGATCGACGTCGCGGAACTTCTGCCGGATTCGCTTGACGAATGCGCGCACGTTGGAGCGGTAGCCTTCCATGCCGTAGCCGGCGACGAAGCCCTCGCCGTGAACCAGGTCGTAGAGCTCGCGATAGCGAACGTCTTGTCCGACGCGGGTCGCGAGCAGCTCGACCATCTTGAATTCCGTGATGCTGAGGGGCACCTCGAGGGTCTTCCAAAATGCCCTGCTCGACTCGCGCCGAAGTTCGAGCTCGCCCCGCATCAACGTCGACGGCCCGTCGCCGGGCTCCTGCCCGCTTTCATCGTTCGCCGCAGGCTTGCCGCCTTTGATGCCCTCGAGGATCAGATTGAGGCGCTTGAGCAGGATCGCGAAGCTGCGCGACTTCTCGACGAAATCGACCGCCCCGCCCTGGAGTGCCGCTTCCTCGTAGATCTGATCGGTCAACACCGTCAGGAAGATGACCGGCACCTGCAGGCCGGCCTGCCGCATTCGCCGCAATACCTCGATGCCGTTCATTTCGGGCATCTTCCAGTCGAGCAGGACGATATCGTTGTCCTCCTCTGCGAGCAGATGGCGCAGCGCTGTCTCCCCACCCTCGAAGGAGCACACCTCGAATCCTGCATCGACGAGATTTTGTCCGAGTGATTCGCGAAAGAGCGCGTCGTCGTCGACGAGGACGAGCCGCGCGCGCGCGCCGACCTGCCTGAAAAGTTGCGTCTCGCTCATGAGCCCGACGGCCGCAGGGACGCCACGCAGGCGCCACCTTGCAGGCCCTTCGGTCCATTCGGCTTCAGATCGTAGGTCAGCGCCTTGAAGGTCTGGCTCGCGAGATCGAGATAGAATGAAATCTCCAGCCCGCAGCCCGCGGAGCCGTATGTCCAGATAACCGCCGGCGGCTCGTCGCGCATGGCCGCAGGGTTGCCGAAGAGACGCCGGGTCTCGTCTTGCGAGAGGCCGACGAGCTTTTCCGGCTCGATCGGCTGGATCACATGGTCCTTGGGCGGCGGGACAGGCACTGGCAGTGCCGCCACCTCGTTCGAACGAGCGGCGGATACCGGTGGCGGCGGCGGTGCAACGGGCGCATGGCTCTGCTGACTCATTTCGCAGCCGCCGAGCGCCAATGCTGCAAGTAGCGGGATGGCCCGTGGCAATCGCACTGGTGTCCCCCGTATCCAACTATATTAGGGTTTACGCAACGGCCCAAAAATACACTTCCAGCGGCCCGTGGCAAACCCCAAGACGCAGGCCGCATTAGTGCCGGTTCGTGTTTAACAAACGATTAACGAATTCAACCCGCGTCGATCCGGCAATTCGT
>DATDHA010000028.1:0-2100 GCA_036521815.1 Alphaproteobacteria bacterium
TTGGGCTTGCGCGTCGGCGACGTGATGGTCGAGGGCCGGCACGAGACCACCGCACAGGAACTTCTCGCCGCCCTGGGTGCAAAACGTGGAGCACCCCTCCTCGGCCTCGACCTCACGGCCGCGCGCCAGCGGCTCGAAGCACTCCCGTGGGTTCGTTCGGCCTCCGTCGAGCGGCGCTGGCCGGAGCTTATCTTCGTGACGATCGAGGAGCGCACGCCGCTCGCACTCTGGCAATCGGGCGGCAAGATCAAGCTCGTCGATCGCGAAGGCAAGGTGATCGAGGGGGCTGATGTCGCGCACTTCGCGCAGCTCCCCATGGTCGTCGGCGATGGTGCGCCGAAGCAGGCCCCCGCCTTCCTCGACATGCTCGCGAAAGTGCCCGAACTCGCCCGCCACGTCGAATCCGGCATCTGGGTCGGAAACCGCCGCTGGAACCTTCATCTCAACGAGGGCATCGACGTGCGTCTGCCCGAGGCCAAACCGGACGAGGCGCTCCAGCGCCTGGCCCAGCTCGACGCCAAGCAGCAGCTCCTGGAGCGCGACATCGTACTGATCGACCTGCGCTTGCCCGACCGGCTTATCGTCAGACTTTCGCCCGATGCCGCCCCGCGCCCGAGCAAGCCGGGCAAGAACACATGATGCCGCGATGATCCACGATTCGGCACAACAAGGCAGCGAATGGGGAAGCCCATGAAAAGGGGATTGGCCAAGCCGCGCAGCGGGCTCGTTGCCGCACTCGATGTTGGCACGACCAAAGTCTGCTGCTTCGTCGTCCAGATCGGCGGCGAGGGAAATATCCGCGTCACCGGCATCGGCCATCAGAAGTCTCGCGGGCTGCGCGCGGGCGCCATTGTCGACATGGACGCCGCCGAGGAATCGATCCTCGGTGCCGTGCACGCGGCCGAGCAGATGGCGGGCGAGACCATCCGGGAGGTCTTCGTCAACCTCACCTCCGGCACACCACTCTCGCAAACGGTCGCGGTCGAAGTCTCGATCGCAGGCCATGAGGTCGGCGACACGGATCTGCGCCGCGTGCTCGGGCAGGGTTATCTCCTGAACGACGCCAGCGAGCGCGAAATCATCCATTCCATCCCCGTGAGCTACACGATCGACGGCAGCAACGGCATTCGCGACCCGCGCGGCATGTACGGCGAGCGCCTTGGGGTCAATATGCACGTGGTGAGCGCTTCGGCGGGTTCGGTTCGGAACCTCAAGACCTGCGTCGCGCGTTGCCATCTCGATCTGCAGGCACTGGTCGTCTCGCCCTACGCGGCGGGCCTTGCAACACTGGTCGAGGACGAGATGGACCTTGGCGTCACCTGCATCGACATGGGCGGCGGAAGCACGTCGATCTCGGTCTTTTTCGATGGCGAAGTCATCTATACCGACTGCATTCCGGTCGGCGGGCAATACGTGACGAGCGATATCGCGCGCGGCCTCTCGACCCCGCTCGTTCACGCCGAGCGCATGAAGACGCTCTACGGCTCGACCCTCACCGCTTCCTCCGACGAGCACGACGTGATCGACGTGCCGCAAGTCGGCGAAGACGAGCACGCAAATCCCAATCATGTGCCGAAGTCGATCCTGGTGAGCATCATCCAGCCGCGTCTTGAGGAGACGTTCGAGCTTGTGCGCGGCCGGCTCGAGTCAAGCGGGGTCGACCGCACGGCAGGCCGGCGCGTGGTGCTCACGGGAGGTGCGAGCCAGCTCCAGGGCGTGCGCGAACTCGCGGCCCTCGTTCTCGACAAGCAGGTTCGGATGGGGCGCCCGTTGCGCATCGGCGGGCTCGCCGATTCGACCGCCGGTCCCGCGTTCGCGACCTGCGCTGGATTGCTTCAGTACGCGCTCACGCGCTTCGCGGGCTCGCCCTCGCGCGCGCGCCGCGTCCAGGAACTGCCGAGTGACGTGTTCGGCCGCTTTGGAATGTGGCTGCGGGAGAATTTATAGGGCCTTCGACGGCCGCGCCGCCGCGGCCGGAGCCCACGAGGGGCTCGAAGCGTCGACGGCTGTTGCGGGAATACGGGAGTTACCGATGTACCTGGGGAACTGGAGGCTGACATGACCATCAATCTGACTGTGCCTGATCCGGCTCATGAGCTG
>DATDHA010000029.1:0-3706 GCA_036521815.1 Alphaproteobacteria bacterium
ATGATTTTGGTGGCATCCGCGTTTAGGAACTTCAAATCCGAAGACCACACTAGATACAACATATTACTGGTGTGGCTTTGAATCCGAAATTCGCTCACGGTCCCGCACCCAGATGTGGCGAATTTCGGACTAGCCACACTAATCGGTCTCAGCACTTTTCAACGGCCGGCTCGCACGCTTCAAGCATCCTCACGATGTGATTTTCGTGGCGTCGCTGCCGCGGAACGCGATGGGGAAAGTGCTGAGATATCAACTCCGCGAAATGCTCAAGACTTGAGTATCCGATCGGAGAATCACCCCGTCCTTTTCACGCCAAAGCGATAAATCTTGGCTCCTCAGCTTTGCGGCAGCCAGTAGAGAAGTGCGATGAGGCCGAGGATGGCGAAAAGCTGGATGCCGAGATACCGATGCCAGCGCCCGCGGTCGGGGACTGGCTCGCGCCAGACGCGGAATATGGCATCGTGGGGAGAACTCGGTAGCATGGCGACACCTCGTGCTGTTCTGGCCCTTGCCGGCACGGATCGCGCGTCGGCGAGGTTTTCGGCGGTTTTGACGCTTCGCGGCGAAAAACGCTGTGACGGCGGTCACCGCCCCTTCCGCTCCGGCGCGTTTCGGCTCGAATGGCCGGAACGCGCAAGGTGGCCATGACAGCTTCAAATCTGGCCGAGATTATGGCTAGGGTGGGGTATTAAGGGGGCATTCAAGGTGCCCTACGCGGCCGCACCCCGGGAAAGGCAATGGCATGTCGCAGGAGAAAATCGGCGTCGTCGGCGCCGGCATGATGGGCTCCGAAATCGCACTCGTGTTCGCGATGGCCGGCCACGAAGTGATCCTCACCGACACGAGCGTCGAGCGTGTCAAAGCTGCTCTCGCCAAGATTGCGGACCTATTGGAGAAGGGTGTTGCCCGAGCTTTTTGGGATCGGGCGGCGCATGAGTGCATGCTCGCCAACCTCAAACCCACGCCGAGTTTGGATGCCTATGGCGACTGTGATTTCGTCATCGAAGCGGCGTTCGAGGACGCGGCCGTCAAAGGCGAGATCTTCCGCACCCTCGACCGGGTGTGTAAGGCCGGTTGCATTCTCTCCTCCAACACCTCGACGATCTCAATTGCGACCCTCGCCGCGAGCGTCGGGGCAGAACGGCGCAAGCGCTTCATCGGTACTCATTTCTTCTCGCCGGTCTCGCGCATGAAGCTCGTCGAGGTGATGCCGGCCTTCGATACGGACGAAGCGGTCGTCGAGCGCGTCATGGCCCTCTGCCGAGATGCCGGAAAGACGCCGGTGCGCGTCAAGGACGTCGTCGGCTTTGCCGTCAATCGGTTGCTTCATGCCTTTTTCATAGAGGCGGTGCGGCTTGTCGAGGAAGGTGTCGCAAGCCCCGCCGATCTCGACACCGCTTGCAAGCTCGGGCTCGGTCATCCGGTCGGACCGTTCGAGCTGACGGATCAGGTGACGAACCACCTCTCGCTCCAGGTGCAGGAAATCCTCCACGAAGCCTATGGATCGCGCTTCATGCCGCGCCCGCTCATGAAGCAAATGGTCAGTGCCGGCCGGGACGGCCGCAAGGCAGGGCAGGGCTGGTTCGCCTATGAAGGCGGGAAGCGCAAGTGAGCGTTCTTGCGAAGCATCATTCGCGGCAGGCGGCGAGCATTTCCAAAATTCGGGTGAATTTCTCGCGCGGCCGTCCGTCCGCAGCGCGCTTCATCTCGGCTTCGTTGACGCGAAGCCATTCGGCAAAGCCAACGGGCTCGACAGCGCGGGCCGCAAGGATGCGGTCGAGAGCGCTGGCGCCTGGCTTACCGGCAGCGCCCGCAGCGAGATCGGCCACGATCAAATCGGCGATCGCCATGGCGTCCGTGCGGTTGGTGGGGATGGTGCCCGATGGCCCGCGCTTCGACCAACCCGTGACATAAACGCCCGGCGCCACGCGTCCCTCCACGTTCCGCACGATGCCGCGCTTCTCGTCGATCGGCACTCCGGCGAAGGGTGCACTGACATAGCCAATCGCGGTAATGACAGTCGAAACCGGAAGCTCGAAATAATCCCCCGTATGACCAGGCTGCCCATCGGGGAGGCGGGTGCGCTCGAGGCGCAAGCCCTGCACACGCCCCTCGCCGAGGATGGCGGCGGGTGCGGTCCAGAAAAGGAACCTGAGGCGCACCGGCTTGTCGCCCGGTTTATTGCCGGCGAAGCTTCGCAGGATGTCGAGCGGCTTCGCTTTCAGAGCGACCTCCTCCGGATCGGCGGCGGCGATGTCGCGCTCGAGAGCTTCACCATCGACAAGCGGCACACAGCGCTCGAGCCGGCCGAGTTCGGCAAGCTCGATGGGTGTGAAGCCTGCCTGGACCGGGCCACGCCTGCCGATGAGATAAAGCTCCTCGATCGGCGCTCGGGCGATCGTCTCGGCTGCGTGGCAGCACAAATCGGACATCGCCATTTCGGCCGGCGTTTTCGCGAGCACGCGGGCGCAATCGATGGCCACATTTCCATTGCCGACGATGGCGACGGCACGTCCGGCGAAGCCAGGGTCGAGATCGCGATGGTCGGGATGGCCGTTATACCAGCCGACGAAGGACCATGAGCCGTAAACGCCGCGGAGCGCCTGGCCAGGGACGCCAAGCCTGCGGTCAATCGGGCAGCCGATCGCGATGACCACCGCGTCGTAGCTCGCCCTCAGCTCCTCGTAGCTGACGTCGCTGCCGACATTGACATGGCCGAGAAAACGGACATTGGGCCGGGTCGCCGTACGCTCGAAGACGCGCTGGACCGCTTTGGTGCTTTGGTGATCGGGTGCCACACCGCCGCGCACGAGTCCATAAGGGGTCGGCAGGCGGTCGACGATGTCGATGCGGCAGTCCGGCAATTTGCGCGACAGCGCGTCCGCGGCATAGAAGCCGGAAGGTCCGCTGCCGACGATGACGATGGAAGCACTCACACCGCGGCACTCTCGCGCACCGAGGCACTGTTCGCGAGCCCGCCGAAACGGCGGTAGAAATATTCCTCGGCCTCGGGCAGCGATCCGTCCGGCCCTTCGAGAAGGGACTTGAGATGCCACTCGGCCGGACCGGCGGCCCGGCGATAGATCTCCCGGCAGAGCCGGCGCGCGGCCGCCCCCGCCCAGTCCTCGGGCAAGAGCGTCTCCGGTAGTTGCGGGTCACGCAGCAACACGCGGCGATATTCGTGGATTGCCATTACGCGGATGAGAAATGACGCCGCCGGATCGGCTTCGCTGCCGGCTTCAAATGCGCTGCCTATCGGCTGGAAGCGATCGAGGAAGCCGCGGTAGGCGCCGGACAGGCCGTCGAGGTTCCACGCGTTGCGGACGAGTTCGCGCATGGCACCCTCGCTCGTCAGCACATCACTTTTCGCTCGCATGATTGCGACGCGATCGAAAAAACCGAGATCCTGGAGCGCGTGGCGCAGCGCTTGCGGATCGGCACTCGGGTGCGCGAGGAGGCCGGGCCCGACATTGCCGAAACCTTGCCAATTGAGGGCACTCTTGAGACGTTCACGCTCGGCGATCGACAACTTGCCCGGACCGATGAAGACGATGTGCCATTCCCCGCCCCAGGGCGCGGGCTGGAACGCGTAGATTTTCCGATGCGCGTCTTCGAACCGTTGCCAGCCGCCGTCGGTGAGGCTGTAATAGCTGCGCCGGCCGATCTGTCGCGAGGCGAGCCAGCCCTCGCGGGACAAGCGAAGGAC
>DATDHA010000030.1:0-7279 GCA_036521815.1 Alphaproteobacteria bacterium
CGGGCGCAGGGCCTATCGCATCGTCGATCTCCTGACGCAAAGTGCATACGACTACCTCTCCGACTGGTTCGAAAGCGACATCATAAAGACGGTCCTCGCGTACTACGCGTCGATCGGCACCTTCGCCGGGCCGAAATCACCCGGCTCGGCTTACGTCCTCATGCACCACATCATGGGCGAGCATGCGGGTGCGGGCGGTTGGGGATTCGTCAAAGGCGGGATGGGCAGCATCACCCAGGCGATTGCCGCATCCGGCCGCCGCTTTGGGCTCGAAGTCGTGACCGATGCGCCAGTCGCCGACGTGACCGTCGCGAACGGCCGCGCCACGGGCGTGCGAACGAAGGACGGCCGGGAATTCGAAGCCCACCTCGTGGTCTCGAACGCCGACAGCAAAACGCTCTTTCAAAAGCTCGTGTCGCCGTCGCATCTACCAGCGGACTTCCTTGCCGACATCGCCCGCTTCCGCACCTTTTCAACCGCGTTCAAGATCAATATCGCGGCCGAGGCGCCACCCGTCTACAAGGCCTTCGACAAGGCGAAGGCGAAATTCGATTATCCGACCTACGTCCACCTCGCACCCGACATCGACTATCTCGAAAGGGCCTATGACGACGCCAAATACGGGTGGTATTCGGCCAAGCCCTTCGTGACGCCGGTCGTGCCGACGATCGTCGACGACACGCTCGCACCCCCCGGCAAACACGTCATCAACCTCTTCGGCGGTCACGCGCCCTACAGGCTCAAGAACGGCGACTGGGCGCACGAGCGCGACAACTTCGTGAAGAACGTCCTGAACGTGGTGGACGAATTCGCACCCGGTTTTTCCAACGGCATCATCGACATGCAAGTCCTGCTCCCGCCCGATATCGAGGAGATTGTTGGCCTGCCGAACGGGCATATTTTTCAAGGCGAGTTGTCGCCCGATCAGCTTTTCTTCCAGCGGCCAGCCCCGCACTATGCCGATTATCGCACGCCCATCGCAGCACTCTATCAATGTGGGTCGTCCTGCCATCCTGGTGGGGGTGTCTCGGGCATTCCCGGCTTCAACGCGGCACGGGAAATCCTGAAGGATTGGCGCAAGCTCTCTCGTCGAAAAAATTGAGCGCCGGTGCTGCGGTGCCAATGCCCCACATGTGAATGCCCCACGCGCGGACGCCGGGGCGTTTGTGGGAGGGTGCTGGTGCCAAGAGACGGCGAGCGGGCCGATGCTCCACCTCTTTCCTGTTGCGCGTCTTCCGTTCTCAGGCGTAAATCCTAAAGCGGTCGTGCCGGACATCTCGGAGAATGCCGCCGTGCGGGGCGGCGCAAATCGGAGAAACGCCCATGAACACGGAAGTGATCGTTACGTGCGCCGTCACGGGTGCGGGTGACACGGTCGGCAAGCATCCGGCATTACCGGTGACACCGCGCCAGATCGCCGATGCGGCGATCGAGGCCGCCAAGGCGGGTGCCGCGGTAGCACACATCCACGTCCGCGATCCCCACACCGGCAAGGGCAGCCGCGATCCAAAGCTCTACCGCGAAGTCGTCGAGCGCATCCGCGGCAGCAACACGGACGTCGTGATCAACCTGACCGCCGGGATGGGTGGGGATTTCGAAATCGGCGCGAATGACCCGAAAGTGGCGGGGCCAAACACCGATCTCGTGGGTCCGCTCGAGCGTCTCGTGCATGTCGAGGAACTGCTGCCCGAGATCTGCACGCTCGATTGCGGCACACTCAACTTCGGCGACGGCAACATGATCTACATAAGCACGCCGACCTATCTCCGTGCTGGTGCGAAACGCATCCAGGAACTCGGCGTCAAGCCCGAACTCGAAGTGTTCGACACGGGGCACCTCTGGTTCACCAAGCAGCTCCTGAAGGAAGGATTGCTCGACGCGCAGCCTCTCTTCCAGATCTGCCTCGGCATCCCCTGGGGTGCTCCCGCGGATACCACGACCATGAAGGCGATGGTGGACAATCTGCCACCGGGAGCCATTTGGGCCGGCTTCGGCATCGGGCGGCTTCAGATGCCGATGGTGGCGCAAGCCGTACTCCTCGGCGGAAACGTGCGCGTCGGCCTCGAGGACAATCTCTACCTCGAAAGAGGCGTCTTCGCGTCAAACGGCCAGCTCGTGGAGCGGGCGATCAAGATCATCGAACTCATGGGCGGGCGCGCGGTGACCCCCGCCGAGACCCGGAAGAAGCTCGGCCTCAAGGGGCGCTGAGCCCGCGGGCTGTTTCATTCAATGGGGCGCTCCGATGACAGTCGAAAACATCAAGCGCGTTGCAATCGCCGGTGCCGGTGTCATCGGAAGCGGGTGGGCCGCGCGCTGTCTCGCCCACGGTCTCGACGTCGTGGCGTGGGATCCGGCGAAGGGTGCCGAAGAGAAGCTCCGCGCCAGCGTTGCGAACGCGTGGCCAGCACTCGTCCGCGTGGGCCTTGCCGCGGGTGCCGATCAGGGTCGCCTCCGCTTCGTCGCCCTGCTGTCCGACGCGGTGAAGGATGCGGACTTCATCCAGGAAAACGCGCCCGAGAACGAAGATTTGAAACGCAAGCTCCACGCGGAAATCGATGCCGCATCCCGGCCCGACGTCATCATCGCCTCAAGCTCGTCAGGGCTGTTGCCGTCGAATTTCCAGGCGGCGTGCCGTCATCCGGAGCGCGTGCTGGTCGGCCATCCCTTCAACCCGGTCTATCTTCTCCCCTTGGTCGAGGTGCTCGGCGGCGCAAAAACGGCACCGCAGGCGATCGAGCGCGCGATTGGTTTCTACACCTCGATCTCGATGCGCCCCCTCAAGGTTCGCACGGAGGTGCCGGGATATATTTCCGACCGTCTTCAGGAGGCCCTGTGGCGCGAGGCGCTACATATGGTGGCCGAAGGAGTCGCAAGTACGGCGGAGATCGACGACGCGATCCGCTTCGGACCCGGCTTGCGCTGGTCCTTCATGGGCACATGTCTCATCTTCCACATGGCCGGTGGCGACGTGGGCATGCGGCATATGCTCGCGCAATTCGGGCCAGCACTCAAATTGCCGTGGACGAAGTTGATCGCACCCGAACTTACCGCAGGGCTGATCGATCGCATGATCGAGGGCACGGCCGCGCAGGCCGGTGGACGGAGTGTCAAGGAACTCGAACGCTATCGTGACGATGCCCTCATCAGCGTGATGGAGACCCTCAAAGCAGTAAAGGCGCGTCACGGCTTGGCGCCGGAGGATTGAGGTGACGGGGGAAGCGGCGATCCGGTCCGGCGAGGGGGGCCGCTTGCGCCTACTTCGTGCGACCGTGCTCCCCGAGTGGGTCGACTATAACGGCCATATGAGCGAGCCTTACTACGTCCTCGTCTTCGGAAACGCGACCGACGCCTTTTACGACCATATCGGCATGGACGATGCGACAAGGCGCGCAACAGCAACGTCGATCTATACCGTCGAAGCGCATATCAACTACCTGCGCGAAGTGCGCGAGGGCGAGCGTCTTCTTGTGGAAACGCAGCTCTTGAAGCACGATTCCAAGCGCATCCACCTTTATCACGCGATGCTCCGGGAGGACGATGAGCGTCTTCTCGCGACGACCGAGCTCATGCTGCTGCATGTCGACAAGAAGGCGCTCAAAGCCTCGCCATTTTTGGCACACGCCGCAGCGCGCCTCGCCGAAGTCGCAGCGGCGCATGCGGGGCTTGCGACTCCCCGCGATGCCGGGCGCAGGATCGAGCTCGCGTGAACGGAAAGTGCCTTACGCGACGCATGTCGGCGATACCCGAGGCTCGGCGATTTCCAAATCGGGGGAAGCGATAGGGCGTGCGGTCGCGCCGTGCAGGGGGTGCTTATGGATTTCGGTCTGAGCCACGAACAGGAGCTCGTCGTCGACACAGTGCGCGGTTTCGTCGAGCGGGAACTCTATCCGCTCGAAAAAGAGCTCGACCGCACCGGCGCACTGCCCCTCGAGACCGGCCGTGCCATCCAACGAAAGGTCATGGACCTCGGCTTTTACGCGCCGAACATTCCAGCGGCATTCGGCGGCGGCGGCCTCGACCACCTGACATTCACGCTTCTCGAACGGGAACTCGGCCGAGCCGCCCTGGCGCTCGCGGTCTGGTGGGTTCGTCCGTCGAATATCCTCTGCGCGTGCAATGACGAGCAAATGCAGCGATACCTCGTTCCCTGCGTCAAGGGCGAGAAGATCGACGCGCTCGCCATGACGGAGCCCGACGCCGGCTCCGACGTGCGTGGGATGAAATGCCGCGCGCGCCCGGAGGGCGGGGATTGGGTCATCAACGGCAGCAAGCATTTTATCAGCCACGCGGACATCGCCGATTTCGTCATCGTTTTCGTGGCTACCGGCGAGGAGACCGTCGGCGGCGAGACGAAGAAACGGATCACGTGCTTTCTCGTCGACCGTGGCACGCGCGGCTTCGAAATCCGTGCTGGCTACAATTCGGTGTCGCATCGGGGCTACCACAATTGCATTCTGACCTTCGACGATTGCCGCGTGCCGGCGTCCCAAATTCTCGGGGAGGAGGGTGGCGGCTTTGCGGTCGCCAACGAGTGGCTTTACGCTACACGCTTGACCGTTGCCGCCTCATGCGTCGGGCGCGCGCGCCGCGCATTCGATCTAGCACTTCATCACGCAGCACATCGCAAGCAGTTCGGGCGGACGATCGGCAGGTTCCAGGGTGTGTCCTTCAAGCTTGCGGACATGATCACGGCAATCGACGCGGCCGATTATCTGACGCTCGCCGCCGCGTGGCGGCTCAACCAGGGCCGCGACGCCAATCGCGAGATTGCGCAGGCGAAGCTCTTCGCCTCCGAGATGCTGGCGCGGATCACCGACGACGCCTTGCAGATCCATGGTGGCATGGGACTTATGGACGACCTGCCGCTTGAGCGGTTTTGGCGCGATGCGCGCGTCGAACGGATCTGGGATGGTACGAGCGAGATCCAGCGCCACATCATCTCGCGCGAACTGCTCCGCCCGCTCGGGGGGTGACCACATGGACCGGGCCGTGCCGCCGCGTGCCGACCTCTCGCGTCTCCTGCGGCCGCGCTCGATCGCGGTCTTCGGCGGCCGTCCTGCCGCGGAGGTGATCCGGCAGTGCCGCCGCATGGGCTTCGACGGCGAGATTTGGCCCGTACATCCGCGCCTTGGCGAAGTGGAGGGTCTCAAGGTCTATCGCTCGACCGCCGATCTCCCCGGCGCACCGGACGCCGCGTTCATCGCCGTCAACCGGGACCTGACGATCGAGGCGATAGCAGCCCTTGCGGCGCGCGGGGCGGGAGGGGCCGTCGCTTACGCATCGGGGTTTGCGGAAATTCCGCAAGGTGGCGTGGAGCGGCAGGCGAGATTGATCGCGGCGGCGAGGGCGATGCCGTTCTTCGGCCCCAATTGCTACGGCTTCATCAATTACTTCGACGGTGTCCTCCTCTGGCCCGACCAGCATGGCGGCGAGCGGGTCGCGCGCGGTGTCGCGATCATCACCCAGTCCGGCAACATGGGCGTCAATCTCACGATGCAGCGGCGCGCACTTCCGCTCGGCTATCTCGTGACACTCGGAAATCAGGCGTCAGTCGGTCTGCCGCGCATGATCGAAGCAGCGCTCGACGATAAGCGCGTGACGGCGATCGGCCTCCACATCGAAGGTATCGGCGATGTACCCGCCTTCGCAAATGCCGCGGCACGCGCCAGGCGCCAGGGTGTCCCGCTCGTCGCCCTCAAGATCGGGCGCTCGCGTGCCGGTGCTTGGCTCGCGGTCAGCCACACGGCGTCGGTCGCCGGGCACGATGCCGCATTCGATGCCTTTTTCGAGAGGGTCGGCGTCGTTCGGGTCCATTCCCTTCCCGTACTTCTCGAGACCTTGAAGCTCCTCCACGCGGTTGGCCCGCTTCCCGGCCGCGATATCGCGTCATTGAGCTGTTCGGGTGGGGAGGCGGCACTCATCGCCGATGCGGCGGAGGGGAAGAAGGTTCGCTTCCGCCCCCTCGACGCGGCACAGATGGTGCGCGTTGCCGCGACGCTGCCCGAACTCGTCACGGTCTCCAATCCGCTCGACTACCACACGTTTCATTGGGGAAACGAGGCGGCATTGACCGAGACTTTCGCCGCCATGATGGCGGCAAACTACGATATGACCTTGCTGATCCTCGATTTTCCGCGCGGCGATCGATGCGACGATACGGCGTGGGACGCTTCGGTTCGTGCTCTCGCCGCGGCGTCGCAGCGAACGGGCAAGCGGGTTGGGGTCGTCGCGACGCTTGCGGAAGGGATGCCAGAGGCGCGCGCGAAGGCGCTCCTGGAAGCCGGAATCGTGCCGTTCTTGGGGATCGACGATGCCCTCTCGGCAATCGAAGCAGGAGCGGCCGCGGGTTCCGCGTCACGCAAGGAGGCGGCCTTTACGGCCGCCGGCGCGCGAAGCGCGCCTGTTTCTGCGCCACGCAAAGAGGCGGCCCCAGTGGCCGCCGGCCCGATATTCGTCCCAGTGGTGATGGGTCGTAAAGCCCGCGCGCTCACGGAGTGGGATGGCAAGTGCAGGCTCGCGGCATATGGCGTCGCCGTACCTGAGGGCCGGGTGGTCGCCACGGCCGAGGAAGCTGTGTCGGCCGCCGAGGTGATCGGCTTTCCCGTGGTATTGAAGGCGCTTGGGGCGGAGATCGCGCACAAGACGGAGATAGGTGCGGTGAAGCTCGATCTTCGCGACGCTGGCGCCGTTGCCGAGGCGGCCGCGGCATTGGGCGGTCTCGAGGACAACCTGCTCGTCGAGCGCATGGTCATCGGTGCCGTGGTCGAACTCCTTGTCGGTGTCCGCCGGGAACCGGGATTGGGCTTCTATCTCGTGCTTGGCTCCGGTGGAGTCATGGTGGAGCTGATCGAGGACACGAGGCTGCTCATGATGCCGGCAACGCGGGAAGAGATCGTCGAGGCGATCGCCTCGCTCAAGATCGCCAAGCTTCTCGGCGGATATCGTGGCAAGCCCAAGGGCGATGTGAACGCCGTTGTCGCGGCTGCGCTAGCAGTCCAGGCGTTCGCCATCGATAACGCTTGCCGATTGCTGGAACTCGAAGTGAATCCGCTCATCGTGCGCGCGGCAGGGCGCGGTGCGGTGGCGGCGGATGTGCTGATCCGATTTATCGAGGAGG
Source organism: Alphaproteobacteria bacterium (assembly GCA_036521815.1). Lineage (GTDB taxonomy): Bacteria > Pseudomonadota > Alphaproteobacteria > JACZXZ01 > JACZXZ01 > DATDHA01. The sequence continues at coordinate 7,118 of DATDHA010000030.1, forward strand.
AAAGCCGTGGCTGATGGACCGATCCGGATTACCCGACATGGTGCCGTGATGGAGGTCGTGCTCGACCGACCGAAGGCAAATGCGATCGATGCCGCGACCAGCCGGTTGATGGGGGCGGCGTTCGCGCGCTTCCGCGACGATCCCGATTTGCGCGCGGCAATC
>DATDHA010000031.1:0-2720 GCA_036521815.1 Alphaproteobacteria bacterium
GTTTCACCAGGCTCATGCGCCGAGGATAGCGCCCGCCGGAATGCCCGCTTCGTTCGCCGCAACCTTCTTGCCGTCCTCGAAGCGGCAGCGCAGCACCTCGATGAAGCCGCCCTGGCCGTGGATCGTGATACTCGCCCCGCCGACGGCGGCGACCTGTCCGATCTTCTTGCCGCGCACTTCGCCGAAGGTGCGCACCACGGTTTTTTTCGCATCGTAGATATAGAGCTTCTTGCCGGCGAGGGTGGTCCACGCACCGGGCTGGGGGTTGCAGCCGCGGATGAGGTTGTAAGTCTGATCGATCGGGGATGCCCAGTTGATTTTGGCCTCCAAGTCGCGCACCCAACCCTCGTAGGTGGCTTTGCTTTCGTCCTGCACGGCGGCGACCGCCTTGCCTGCCACGACGAGATCGGCGGCCTCGAGCATCGCCCTCACGCCGAGCGGAAAGAGCTTGTCGAAATAGAGCGAGCCGAGCGTGTCGTCGGGACCGATCGCGATCTCCTTTTGGAGCAGGATCGGACCTTCGTCGAGGCCGTCCGTCGGGCGGAAGATAGTGAGCCCCGACTTGGCGAAGCCCTTGATGATCGGCCAATTGATCGAGGATGGCCCGCGATGGAGCGGCAAAAGCGATGGATGAAACTGGATGGTCCCGTGCTTGGGAACTTCGCAAAACGTCTGGGGCACGAAAGACAGCACGTAAGCCATGATGCCGATGTCGGTCTTTAGGCCGCGGATCGCGTCGTGGGCGGCAGGCTCGGTGAATTTCGCGACCTGGAGGACCTTCACCCCCTTCGCCTCGGCGGCGACGCGAAGCGGGTCCGGCCGCGCACCGGGCTTTTCGGGGGCCACGAAAACGCCGGCCACGTCATCGCCCCGGGCGAGGAACGCCTCGAGGACCGCCTTGCCGAAATCCTGCTGACCGATAAGTGCCAGGCGCATGTCTCCTCCCCACGAGATTTTGTTCGGATTTTTCGGACCGGAGCTTAGGCAGAGGCACACTTGAAGGCAAAGCAAAATCTTCGGGTCGCACCCCCCCGGTAACATCCTCGTGCGCGGGCGATCCCGCGATTGCACGTACGAATCTTTTGGACGATCCTTCCTCTTCGAACGATGCAATCTCGGGCCGCACCCGATCCCGCAGAGGACGCATGGCGAGCTTCAGCTTCATCGTCAATGGCAATGCCCGCACGGTCGAGTCCTGGGACCCGGCCGAGCCGCTTCTTTACGTGCTGCGCAATCAGCTTGGCCTGATTGGTCCCAAGTTCGGCTGCGGCCTCGGCCAATGCGGCGCATGCACGGTGCTGATCGAGGGCGAGGCCACACGCTCGTGCTCGATCGCGGTGAGCGACGTTGCCGGGAAGTCGGTCACCACGCTCGAAGGCCTCGGCACACCCGCGAAGCCGCACCCGGTGCAGGCTGCTTTCATCACCGAGCAGGCGGCCCAGTGCGGTTACTGCACGAACGGCATGATCATGGCGGCGAAGGCGCTTCTCGACCGCAACCCGAATCCGAGCCTCGATCAGGTCAAGGATGGCCTCGCGGGCAATCTCTGCCGCTGTGGCACGCATACGCGCATCCTGCGCGCGGTGATGCGCGCGGCCAAGGCTTAGGTGCGGCCATCATGGATTCGTTCCACGATCGCCCACTCACGCGCCGCGATCTGCTCAAGGCAGGTGGCGCCCTCGTCGTCGCCATCGGCCTTGCCACCTCGCTTCCGAAGCGGGCATTGGCGCAAACCCTTGCCGGTGCGGAGGCCGACATCGGCAAGCCTTTGGCGCTCGACGAGGTTGCGAGCTTCCTCGCGATCCATAGCGACGGCAGTGTGACGGTCTTCGCCGGCAAGGTCGATCTCGGCACGGGATTTCGCGTGGCGGTGCGACAGATGGTGGCGGAAGAGCTCGACATCCCGATGGCGCGCATAGCACTCGTCGAGGGCGATACCGCCCTCACGCCGGATCAGGGCCCGACCGCCGGGAGTACCGGAATTACGCGGGGTGCCGTGCCGATCCGCCAGGCGGCGGCGACGGCGCGGCAAGCGCTCTTGCGGCTCGCCGCCGAAACACTCGGGCGCTCGGCAAGCGATCTCGTCATCGAAGACGGCCAGGTGCGTTCGCGCGATGGAAGCGCCAAAGTCGATTTCGGCAAGCTCATCGGCGACAAGCGGTTTTCGCTCAAGGTCGACGCCACGGCGCCACTCAAAGACCCAGCCGGCTACAAGGTCGTGGGCAAACCGGTGCCGCGCCCCGATCTCCCGGCGAAGTGCACGGGAACGCACATTTACGTTCACGACTTCCGGCTTGCCGGCATGCTTCACGGCCGCGCCATCCGTCCGCCGGCGATCGGCGCCAAGCTTCTCGCGGTCGACGAATCGTCGATTGCCGGCGTTCCCGGTGTGCGCGTCGTGCGTATCCAGGATTTCCTGGGCGTTGTCGCCGAGGACGAGTGGGCGGCCATCCGTGCTGCGCGCGAGCTGAAGACGACGTGGAGCGAATGGCGCGGCTTGCCCGGGCATCAGGGCCTTGCGCGCGCGGTGCGCGAAGCACCCGTCGAGGAAGACGAGGTGGTTGCGGCGAGCGGGCTTGCGAAGGCGGCCATTCCAGAGGCGGCAACGCGCTTGAGTGCCACATATTTCTGGCCGGTGCAGACTCACGGATCGATCGGGCCATCCTGTGCGGTCGCGGACGTGCGCGCGGACGGCATCACCCTGTGGACCGCGTCCCAGG
>DATDHA010000032.1:0-1728 GCA_036521815.1 Alphaproteobacteria bacterium
CAACGCCCGCCGCGGCGCGACTTCTGCGCACGGACGTGTTTGCGATGAGCGCCGTTCCGGGCCGGCACTTTCTTTTGCGGCGCGGCGGTCGCATAACCGAGAAGCTGGTCGCGCGCACGAGCCTCGGCGGTACGCCGTCCGGGCGCACCCCATCCGCCCCCGCCGCCCGAGTGAACCTCGATCACGTCGCCCGGATGAATCACGACACCCGTCTCTTTTGTCTTGAGCGTGCGCGGCCGATACCCCGTCGAGCGTAGCAAGTAGGTATGCGGCAATCCGTCCCGGCCGCCGAACAGCCCGCATGCGCCGTGGCGCGCACCGTCGCCGGCTGTGTTGCCGACGGCGTCCTTCGCCGTCTCGACGACAAGTTCAAGATCGCACCCAGCACCGCCGCGGTACTGCCCGTCGCCGCCTGACGAGGCACGAAGCTCGTGCTTTCGGAAGAACAGGGGAAAGCGCACTTCGGCGACTTCGACGCTGCCGAACTTGATGCCGCCGACCGAGTGCCACTCCCCCGCAGACGGCCAACCGTCTCCAGCCGAGGAGGCGCCACCACCGGGGCGCGCGTGAAAGAGATGCCAGATGAAGCCTCGCTTCGTGCGCGGGTCCTCGCCCTGGATGGCGATGCGAAAGCGCCGGCCCCATCCGGCCATGGCCTGCTTGGGGCAGGCCGGGGCAAGCGCTTTCACGACCGCTTCGACGATTTCATTCGCGCAGTGGCTCGTGCAAAGCGTCACCGGTGCCCCCGGCTCGGCCCATACCACGCTACCCGGCTTGGCCGTCACCTTGAGGGGCCGAAACGTGCCATCGTTCTTCGGCACCTCCGGATCGATCAGGTAGGCGAACGCCATCGCCACGGACGATTGCATGTTCGCATGCGAGGAGTTCACGAAACCGATGACTTGCGGGTCCGACTCCGTGAGGTCGATTTCGACCGCACTGCCGCGCTTGATCGCCTTCGCGACGATGCGGATATCCTCGGCACCATGGCCGTCATCGTCGAGGAGCGCCTCCCCGCGGTAGGTGCCGTCGCGCCAGCCCGCAACGATGGCGCGGGTTTGCGCCTCGGCCGCATCGAGCATCGCCTCGATCCCTGCCTCGACCGTGGGTGGCCCGATTTCGGCCAAAAGTGCCAGCAGGCGCCGCTCGCCCACACGTGCCGCCCCCACCATCGCGGCGAGATCCCCGCGGAAATCGCGGGGATGGCGGACGTTGAGGATGAGCGTCTCGAGCACGTCCTGGCGAAGCTTGCCCGCGTCGTAGAGCCGAAGCGGCGGGATGCGCAGCCCCTCTTGCCAGACTTCCGTGGCACCGGGATTGTAGCCGCCGTGGGTGGCGCCGCCGATGTCGCCCTGATGCGCGCGCACGATGGTCCAGAACATATGGTGCGTGCCGTCGAATACGGGGACGAACGCGGTCACATCGGGCAAATGGCTGCCGCCATTATAGGGGTCGTTCAGCAGGATGACGTCGCCAGGCCGCACATTATCGTTGAACACCTCGCGCACCGCCCGTGCCGCCCAAGGCATGGCCCCCACATGCACGGGGATGTGCTCCGCCTGTGCAATGAGCCTCGAACGCGTGTCGCAGATCGCCATGGAAAAATCGCGGCTCGAATTGAGGATCTGGGAGTAGGACGTACGCAGCATCGCCTCGCCCATTTCCTCGACGATCGAGAAGAGCCGATGCTGGATGACCGAGCGCGTGATCGGATCGACCGAGTTGGTC
>DATDHA010000033.1:0-2522 GCA_036521815.1 Alphaproteobacteria bacterium
GTTTTTCTTCGGTATTTTGCGCGTTCTTGCCTTCATCGGCGTCGGTGTGTTGAGCGCGCTCGTCGTGCTGGCACTCAAGAACAACCAGCCCTACGCGATGTGGCTGTGGGCTCTCGCCGTCGTCGCACCGCTATCGGGTGCACTCCACTGGCTCGAATCCTGGATCGCCCACGACATGGCGTTCCGCCTCCTTGCCGAGATGCGGATCGACGCCTTCCGCAAGCTCGACGCGCTCGCACCCGCTTACTTGGTGCGCCGGCGCACGGGCGATCTGATGGCGCTCGCCACGCAAGACATCGAGCTTGTCGAATATTTCTTCGCGCATACCGTGGCACCGGCCTTCGTCGCGGTCCTTGTGCCGGCGGCGGTGCTCGTGGTGCTGTTCTCCGCAAGCCCATGGCTCGCGTTGACCCTTGTGCCGTTCCTTGCCGCGGCTGCTCTGAGTCCGGTCGTGATGCGCAAGCGCGTCGACCGCCTGGGTTCCGCCGCACGCGAGGCGGCGGGAGAGCTCGGCGCCTTCGCGATCGACGCCGTGCAGGGATTAGGCGAGATCGTCGCGTTCCAGCAGGAGGCGACACAAGGTGCCCGGCTCGACGCACTTTCCGAGCGATATATCCGCCTGCGCCGGCCGTTCTTCGGCGAGCTGACCTTGCAACAGAGTGCTCTCGAGGCGATCACGGGGCTCGGCGGACTTATCGTCGTGGCGACGGGTGCGGCACTCGCAGCACACGGCATCATCGACCCGGGCGTGCTGCCGCTCCTCACGCTCCTTGCCATGTCGGCGTTCCTGCCGGTTTCCGAAATCGCCCAGGTCGGCCGGCAGCTCGCCGACACGCTTGGTGCTACGCGGCGGATCTATGCACTCGCGAACGAACCAGTGCCCGTCCGGGACGGGCCGGGTGTGCCGCAGCGCGCCGGCGCTGTGTCGCTCGCACTGGAGCGGGTGAGCTTCGCCTATCCAGGGCACGCGCGACGCGCGCTCAGCAATCTCAGCTTCGAGATTCCCGCTGGCCGCACGTTGGCGCTCGTGGGCATGTCCGGTGCCGGGAAGACGACGACGGCGCAGCTTTTGATGCGCTTTTGGGATCCGGACGAAGGGCGCATCACGCTGAACGGCGCCGATCTCTGCATGTACAAGCTCGACGAGCTGCGCGGGCGCATCGCACTCGTCGCCCAGGACACCTATCTCTTCAACGACACACTCAGGAACAACCTGCTGATCGCCCGTCCGGAGGCAAGCGAGGCTGAGCTTTACGCCGCGGTCGAGCGCGCCTCCCTCGCCGACCTCATCGACATGCTCCCTGACGGCCTCGATACGCCGGTCGGCGAGCGCGGCACGAGCCTATCGGGTGGCCAGCGCCAGCGAGTCGCCATCGCGCGCGCCTATCTCAAGAACGCGCCGGTGCTGATCCTGGATGAGGCGACGTCGCATCTCGACACGGTCAACGAACAGGCGGTGCGCCGCGCCCTCGATCTGCTGCGGGCCGACCGCACCACGATCGTAATCGCCCACCGGCTTTCCACCATCCGCGACGCCGACGTGATCGTGGTCTTGGACGAAGGCCATGTGGCCGAGGTCGCGAAGCACGAGGCGCTGGTGGCAAGGGGCGGACTTTATGCGCAATTGGTCTCGCGCCAGATCGCCTCGGCTCAAGCGCCAGCCGCACAGTAGCTTCACCGCATTACGAATGGATCCGGGATCGGCGTGTCGGACGTGCGAATCCAAACCGATTTGAAGCGGGTATAGTCCCGGATCGATTCCGAACCACCTTCGCGCCCAAGGCCCGAAAGCCCGTATCCGCCGAAGGGAACGACGGGTGAGACGGCGCGATATGTGTTGACCCAGACAATGCCAGCATGGATGCGTCGGATCATTCGATGCGCGCGCGTCAGATCGCGGGTGAACACACCCGACGCCAACCCGAATGGCGTGTCGTTGGCCTTCTGAACGGCGTCCTCCTCGTCGTCGAAGGCAATCACGCTCAGGACCGGGCCGAACAGCTCTTCCGTGGCTGCCGGAATCGAATTGCTCGCACATGACACGATCGTCGGCTCAAAATAAAAGCCGCCGCCCAAGCCATGGGGCCGGCCGCCGCCGGTCACGATCTTGGCACCCGCGTCGAGGCTGCGAGCCAGGACCTGTTCGATGTGATCGCGTTGACGCCGCGTCGCAAGCGGTCCCATCTCCGTCGCCGGGTCCTGCGGATTCCCGATCGCGATGGCTTTTGCTTTTGCAGCCAAGATGCCGATCAGCCGGTCATGGATGGAGCGTTCGACGAACAAGCGCGAGCCAGCGACGCAACTCTGGCCGGAAGCCGCGAAGATGCCGGCGACGATCGCGTTCGAAACGCTGTCGAGGTCGGCGTCGGCGAAGACGACAACCGGCGATTTTCCGCCGAGTTCCAATGTCGTATAGGCGAGATTCTCGGCCGTGTTGCGCACCACGTGCCGTGCTGTCGCGGCACCTCCCGTGAAGGCGACGCGTGCCACGAGCGGATGGCTCGTCAGTGTCTTGCCGCACT